>NZ_JAKZGV010000005.1:845-185598 GCF_022557375.1 Shewanella sp. MM_2022_3 | reverse complement strand
ATTTGCTTGGTGACAATAGCATTGTGGTCCCACCTGATCCCATCCCGAACTCAGAAGTGAAACGCAATCGCGCCGATGGTAGTGTGGGGTCTCCCCATGTGAGAGTAGGTCATCGCCAAGCGCCTAATTAAACAATGAAGCCAGCTGAATAAGCTGGCTTTTTTGTTTTTCGCGTTTGCCATCTTTAGATTGTGATTTTGAAATCACTCATTCCAATTTTCAGCCTCTTTCGCTCACACACCCCTGATGTGCGCTAAATCGCGACTGACTACCTTATTTTCTTCACACTACTGAACCATATCTCCCAAAGGTCAACTCTTGCTATTACTTCAGAGGTTACTTACCTTATGCAGTAACTTATTGGGGTAGCTAAGGATCTATGATGAAGTTAGAGATGATTTGTACTGGGGAAGAGGTGCTGTCGGGTCAGATTGTTGATACTAACGCTGCTTGGTTTGCCAGCACTATGATGGAGCATGGCATTGAGATCCAAAGGCGCGTTACAGTCGGGGATCGTCTCGAGGACTTAATTGCGGTTTTCCAAGAGCGTAGTTTGCATGCCGATGTGATTTTAGTGAATGGCGGCTTGGGGCCGACCAGTGATGATATGTCTGCCGAGGCAATGGCTAAGGCTAAAGGCGAGCCTCTGGTTGAGAATCGTGAGTGGCGTCAACGTTTAGAAGATTGGTTTACGCGCAATAATCGCGAGATGCCAGTGAGTAATTTAAAGCAGGCAATGCTGCCTGAGTCTGCGGTGATGGTGGATAACCCCGTTGGCACGGCTTGTGGATTTAGAGTGAAGTTGAATCGAGCTTGGTTGTTCTTCACCCCTGGCGTGCCATTTGAACTCAAGCATATGGTGAAGGAACAGTTTATTCCTTTTATCCGTGAAGAGTTTGACCTCGACGCTAAGGTGGCGCTGAAGAAGTTGCTGACCATAGGTCATGGCGAGTCTTCCCTTGCCGACAAAATTGAGCCATTGGAGTTGCCTGAGGGGATTACCATTGGTTATCGCTCCTCAATGCCACATATTGAGATTAAGATCTTTGCCCGCGGCGAGAAGGCGATTGCTTTGCTGCCACGGGTGACTGGGCACATCAAAATGGTGCTGGGAACTGCGGTCGTCGCCGAAGATAAAGCGACGCTTGCCGAAGAGATCCATGCTAAGTTGCTGAATTCTGGATTGACCTTGAGCGTTGCCGAGTCTTGTACGGGTGGGATGATTACCAGTCAGTTAGTGGATTTCCCGGGCAGCTCTTCCTATTTGCAACACGGTCTGGTGACTTACAGTAATGAGTCTAAGGTGCGAGTGTTAGGAGTTAACCCTGCGACCTTAGACGATCACGGCGCAGTCTCTATTCCAACGGTTGAAGAAATGGCCAAGGGCGCGCGTGCTATTTTAGACAGTGATTTTGCCTTAGCGACCAGTGGGATAGCGGGACCTGATGGCGGAACCGAAGAAAAGCCCGTTGGTACGGTGGCAATTGCCTTGGCAACCCGCAGTGGCGTCTACAGCCAAATGATAAAACTGCCGCGACGTTCGCGGGATTTAGTGCGTAGCTTAAGTGCGGCAGTAGCCTACGATATGTTAAGACGTGAATTACTCACAGAAGCTGTGATTGTGGATTACCAGTCGATAGGGCGTTTCAGCAAGTAACTCTTTGGATACTTACGGGTTTTAGTCAGTCTAGCTGGATTACCAAAAATGCTCCCGAGGGAGCATTTTTTATGGTGAATGGTTTGCAACGCAAGCCGTTATTTAGTGAACTTAAGGACTAATTTGCCTGGAACAACTTGAATGCTCTCGGTCATCTTGGCCATCAGCGCTTGGTTACTGTCCTTCGTATCGAGCACATAAACGGGCTGATTCTCGAGGAAATGCCTTAAGTAGCCCATCACTTGTGGTGTCGCGCTACTGATGGCTTTCTCGATATCCTTGGGTGTTGACTCGACTTTTACCAATTCAAGCTGGCGTAGGTAGACGCTGTGGGTGGCACTGTCATACCAAGGCTTAGCCTCAAAGGTGGTTGAAAGTTGCGCCTTCAACGGATAAATAGGATTAGTGATGGACACCTGAGTGGTCGCACTTACGCTCATAGTGTCAGGCTTGTCACCTAGTCTGACACTGATGTCGTTAATGCGCACTTGCGCGCCCACGAGTTGATTACCTTGTTTCACCTCAAAATGGATCTCTTTGCTGAGATACTGCTCCATTTCATGCTTGCTGATACTGTACTGCGTGACGCAGCCGCCAAGCAGTACAGATAATCCCAAGCAAAGGCTAAGCGTGAGTTTTTTCATTAACCTGTGTTTCTCATGCCCGCCGCGACACCGGCAATCGTCAGCATTAAGGCGAGTTGCACGTGTTCGGAAGCGGGAGCTTCGGTTGTTTCCTTGCGGGTACGAGCTAATAACTCGGTCTGCAGGAAGTTTAATGGATCGATATAGGGATTGCGCAGTTTGACTGATTCGCGATTCCACGGTGTATGCGCCATTAAGGTATCCGATTTAGTCAGCTCCAGCACCACTTTAATGCCGAGATCTAAACGCTGGCGTAAAGTTTCGCCTAAGTGGTGGAGATTGGGCGGTACTAAGCAGGTTTCATAGTAACGCGCTAAGTTAGGTTCCGCCTTGGCGTACACCATCTCCAGCATGGAAATCCGCGTGCTAAAGAAGGGCCATTCGCGATCCATATCTTGTAGCAAACCCATTTCTCCACGTTCGCAGGCAGCCTGTAATGCTTCACCGGCGCCGAGCCATGCTGGCAACATTAAGCGGTTTTGAGACCAAGCGAAAATCCAAGGAATGGCACGTAAACTCTCGATACCGCCATCGACACGACGTTTTGCCGGGCGACTGCCTAATGGTAGTTTGCCTAGTTCAACCTCCGGAGTGGCTGAGCGGAAATAAGGCACAAAATCCGGCTCTTCACGGACAATACCGCGGTAAGCACTCACTGACTCCTGAGCAATTCGCTCCATGCAATTGCGCCATTCCTGCTTAGGCTCGGGCGGCGGAAGCAGAGTCGCTTCTAACACCGCTGAGGTGTACAGGGCTAAGCTTTGCACCGCCAATTTAGGCAGGCCGAACTTAAAGCGGATCATCTCACCTTGCTCGGTGACGCGAATACGGCCATCAACTGAGCCGGGCGGTTGCGACAGAATCGCTTTGTGAGCTGGGCCGCCGCCACGACCAATACTGCCTCCGCGACCATGGAACAGCGTCAGCTTAACGCCAGCCTGTTTACAGACGGCGACTAACTGCTCCTGTGCGCGATATTGCGCCCAAGCGGCTGCCATTACACCCGCATCTTTGGCCGAGTCAGAGTAGCCGATCATCACCTCTTGCATGCCTTTGGTATAACCACGGTACCAGTCGATATCGAGCAGTGCGGTAATACATTCGGCGGCGTTGTTTAAGTCACTTAAGGTTTCAAACAGCGGCACAACGCGCATTGGATGAGTACAGCCAGTTTCTTTGAGCAGTAATAATACGGTTAACACATCTGAAGGCTTGCTCGCCATCGAGATCACATAGGAGCCCAACGCCTTAGCAGGATGTTTAGCAATTAAGCGGCAAGTGTTAAGCACTTCGGCTACATCGGCGGAAGGTTGCCAGTTGCTCGGGATCAGCGGACGACGGTTACTGAGTTCACGCAGTAAGAAGGCTTGTTTTTCGGTTTCATCCCAATGATTAAAGTCACCCATACCTAGATAACGGGTTAATTCTGCAAGTACATCGCAGTGACGGCCGGCGTCTTGGCGAATGTCGAGCCTAAGCATATGAATACCAAAACAAGCGAGGCGGCGTAAAATGTCGAGTAGTAAACCGTTAGCAATCAAACGCATGCCGCAGTCACATAAACTCTTATACAGCATCTCTAGCGGCGCTTTAAGATCGCTTTCTTGCCAAATCAGCGTCGACTTATCCACTTCAGGATTGTGGCCCTCAATGCGGGCATTTAAGTAATCTATGGTGTCACGCAGTTTTTGTCTTAATGAGCGCAGCACAAAACGATAGGGTTCGCAGCTATTGTTGGTATAAGCCTTTAATTCATCATTGGCTTCTTCCATTGACAGTTCACCCACTAGCAACACTATATCCTTGAGGAATAAACGTGCCGCAGCATGGCGATTACGGTCTAACACTTCTTGGGTAACTTTGGCGGTCACAAAGGGGTTACCGTCGCGATCACCACCCATCCAGCTTGAGAAGCGCACCGGTGCAATATCGATAGGCAATTGCTGGCCAGTGCGCTCTTGTACTTGATCGTTGAGCTGCCTTAAAAAGTCGGGGACGGCGTGCCAGAGAGATTCTTCAATCGTCGATAATCCCCAGCGGGCTTCATCCACTGGCGTTGGGCGCTCACGGCGAATTTCATTGGTGTGCCAGATCTGAGCAATTAACTGACGCAGACGCAGATTAATTTGGCGACGTTCTCTATCGGATAATTGATCGTTTTCTTGCTCGGCGAGGCAATCCACAATCGCCGCATATTTTTGGATCAGTGTGCGGCGAGAGATTTCCGTTGGATGTGCGGTGAGGACTAAGTCGATATCAAGCGTCTTTAAGCAATCCAACATCTTAGTTTGATCGATACGGCCATTAAGCATACGGCCAAGCAACTGTTCGACCGGATCCGGTACACAAACCAGCTCATCACAGTTACGGCTAATAGTATGAAATTGTTCGGATAAGTTTGCTAGGTTGAGGAATTGGTTGAAGGCTTTGGCAAAAGGCACTAACTCTTCATCGGGGAGTGCGGTCAGCAGTTCTAGCATTTGCTCCCGTGCCGCCTCATCGCCACGGCGGGAATCTTTTGCAAGTTTACGAATTTGCTCAACCTTCTCGAGGAAAGAATCACCGAGGTGGGTGCGCATTGTATCGCCAAGGATCTGCCCTAACATACTCACGTTTGATCTTAACGACGCATACATGTCGGTCACATTGTCTGCCACATTACCTGCCATAGTTACTCCGAATAGAAAAACATCAAAATCCGCTTTGTATTAGCCCGCTAGCACAATACCCACCACAGAGGGCAATGGTCAACAGCAGAACTTATAACTTATACGACTGGCTTATCTGATATGCAACTAATCACGATAATTGTTGAAGAATATTCAATATAAATGCGAGCTAACGCAATATTTTATTATGTTTAGCCAAAGTGAATATGAACTGCATTATTTTGGCTTTGCGTACATGTATATCAGGTGTTAATAAAAAGGACTGATTTTTCAGTCTTTCATCCATAGATAACTGAGTTATAAAGAAGTTAGTGAGGTATTGTGTCATTTGCTAAGCGTGCTTGAACGAAGATTAAAGATAAAATTTAATAAAAATATATATTCACATATATTGCATAAATAGATCTTTGTGGTAGTCTAGCCTGCAGTTGAGATGAGTCACCCATTGTGACCTGTAGAGTAAATATCATGATGTATAGCGTTAAGCCGTCAGTGAATAAAATAACGAGCCATTACGATTTCCCACGACGATAGTCCTGTCATCATAGATATGCGCTGTTGCGTATACGCTATTCATCTATTCTTTAAGTCTCTTTGATTTGGTTTATAAAAATACATATGAAAAATATCGCCATTATCGGCGCCAGTGGTTACACAGGTGCACAACTCACTGCTTTAGTCCATGCGGAGTCTGAATTATCAATTCAAGGCCTGTATGTCTCTGAAAATAGTTTAGATAAAGGTAGAGCTTTAGCAGATTTGTACCCTGTCTACAGCCACATTGACTTAGCTCTGTCACCATTGACTGAAGAAGCGAAGACTAAGATCGTCGCCGAGGCGGATGCCGTGGTGTTGGCGACCGAGCACTCGGTGAGTTTGCATTTAGCGGCTTGGTTCTACAACCAAGGTTTAGCCGTGTTTGACTTAAGCGGTGCCTATCGTTTCAGTGATGTGGCGCAGTACCCTAAGTGGTACGGTTTTGAGCACGAATATCCCGAGGTGCTAGCCAAGGCTGTTTATGGTCTTGCCGAGTGGAATGCCAAAGAAGTGGCTGCGACTAAGATGATTGCCGTGCCAGGTTGTTACCCAACAGCATCATTAACCGCTTTGAAACCATTAAAGAATTTACTGACCTCCGCCTATCCGGTGATCAATGCGGTCAGCGGTGTGACGGGCGCGGGCCGTAAGGCACAGCTGCATACCAGTTTTTGCGAAGTGAGCCTCACACCCTACGGCGTATTAGGCCACAGACATCAACCCGAAATTGCCACTCAACTGGGGCAAGAGGTGATCTTCACGCCGCACCTTGGCAACTTCAAGCGCGGCATTTTAGCAACCATCACGGTACAGCTAAAACCGGGCACCACCACCGCCGATGTGGCTGCGGCATACAGTGTGTATGACCAAGCCCCGCTGGTGACGGTGAAACAGAACCAGTTCCCGAAAGTAGATGATGTAGTGCTGACTCCGAATTGCCACTTAGGTTGGAAGTTTGATGAGAACAGTGGCTACTTAGTGGTTGCCAGTGCCATCGACAATTTGATGAAAGGCGCGGCGAGCCAAGCCCTGCAATGCATAAAGATTCACTTTAACCTTTAACCGTTCATCCTTATTTAAGAGAGTCGTCAAGATGTCTACCAACAACTCAGTATTAGTTCTTAAAGTCGGCGGCGCCCTGCTGCAGTGTGAAATGGGGATGGCGCGTTTAATGGATACCGCCGCAGTAATGATCGCAAATGGTCAGCAGGTGCTGATGGTGCATGGCGGTGGCTGTTTGGTCGATGAGCAATTAGCCGCAAACGGCATGGAAACCGTCAAGTTAGAAGGCCTGCGGGTGACCCCGCCTGAGCAAATGCCGATTATTGCCGGTGCACTGGCTGGCACATCAAACAAGATCCTCCAAGGCGCAGCGACAAAAGCTGGGATTGTGAGTGTGGGCATGAGCTTAGCCGATGGCAACACGGTATCGGCCAAGATTAAAGATGAGCGTTTAGGGTTAGTGGGCGAGGTTTCTCCTAAGGACGCCACTTACCTTAAGTTTATTTTGTCCCAAGGCTGGATGCCGATTTGTAGCTCAATTGCCATGATGGACGATGGCCAAATGCTGAACGTGAACGCTGACCAAGCGGCGACGGTATTAGCTAAGTTGGTCGGTGGCAAGTTGGTGCTGTTATCGGATGTGTCTGGCGTACTCGATGGTAAAGGTCAATTAATCCCTTCATTGAATGGTAAGCAGATTGCCGAGTTGGTTAAGCAAGGCGTGATCGAAAAGGGAATGAAAGTAAAAGTTGAAGCTGCGCTCGAAGTGGCGCAGTGGATGGGGCAGGCGGTTCAAGTGGCCTCATGGCGTGATGCAAGCCAATTAGTCGCATTAGCAAAAGGTGAGGCCGTGGGCACACAAATCCAACCATAAGCGGAGTAGGTTATGAAGCATTTACTATCGATAAAAGAGTTAACCCAGCAGCAGTTGCTGGATCTGATTACCTTGGCAAAGACGATTAAAGCGAATCCCGCTGAGTATCGTCATGCACTGGACGGTAAGAGTGTGGTGATGTTATTTGAAAAGCCATCTCTGCGTACTCGTGTTAGCTTCGATATCGGTATTAACAAGCTTGGCGGCCACTGTTTATACCTAGACCAGCAAAATGGTGCCTTAGGTAAGCGGGAATCGGTCGCTGACTTTGCTTCTAACCTGTCCTGTTGGGCCGATGCCATTGTGGCGAGAACGTTCTCCCACACGACTATCGAACAATTAGCTGAGTTTGGTAGTGTGCCCGTGATTAATGCACTTTCGGATTTATACCATCCTTGCCAAGCTTTAGCCGATTTTTTAACCTTGGCCGAGCATTTTGAAAATATCAGTGATGCTAAGTTAGCGTATGTGGGTGATGGTAATAACGTTACTAACTCATTGATGTATTGCGCGGCCATTCTCGGTGCCACCATGACAGTGATCTGCCCTGCGGGTCACTTTCCTGATGGCTACGTTGTGGCCGAAGTGCAAGAGCTCGCGAGCCGATATGGCGGCAAGGTTGTACTGACTTCAGATATTGATGCGATTGAAGATCACGATGCTATCTATACTGATACTTGGATTTCCATGGGAGATCCAACACCGTTAGCGGAAATTAAGGATAAGTTTGCACCTTATCAGGTCAATAAGGCCTTGATGGCGAAAGCGGGTGCTCACTTCTTTATGCACTGTTTACCCGCTCACCGCGGTGTTGAAGTGACCGATGAAGTGATGGATGGCGAAGGCTCCTTGATCCTGCAACAAGCTGAGAATCGGATGCACGCCCAAAATGCAGTACTGGTAACCCTATTTAGTTAATTTAACCCTGTTTAGCAGCCTACTTTCTCCAAGGTGAGAAACGAGTTATAGGAATTTAAGATGTCTATCGAGAACAAAAATACTGGCGTGAAAAAAGTCGTTTTAGCCTATTCGGGTGGTCTAGATACTTCGGCCATTATTCCTTGGTTAAAAGAAACCTACGACAACTGTGAAATCATCGCCTTTTGCGCTGACGTTGGTCAGGGTGAAGAAGAGTTAGTGGGTCTGACTGAAAAGGCATTAGCCTCAGGCGCGTCTGAATGCCATATCGTCGATCTGAAAGAAGAATTCGTTAAAGATTACATCTACCCAACCATGGCAACGGGTGCGATTTACGAAGGGACTTACTTGTTGGGTACTTCAATGGCCCGCCCAATCATCGCGAAGGCGCAGGTTGAAGTGGCACGTAAAGTGGGCGCCGATGCCCTGTGCCACGGTTGTACCGGTAAGGGTAACGACCAAGTGCGTTTCGAAGGTTGCTTTGCGGCATTAGCGCCTGATTTAAAAGTGATTGCACCATGGCGTGAATGGACCATGCAGAGCCGTGAAGATCTGCTGGCTTACTTAGCTGAGCGTAATATTAAGACTTCAGCTTCTGCCACTAAGATCTACAGCCGTGATGCTAATGCATTCCACATTTCCCACGAAGGTGGCGAGTTGGAAGATCCATGGAACGAGCCAAGCAAAGGTGTGTGGACGCTGACAGCCGATCCGGAAGATGCGCCAAACGAAGCAGAATATGTGTCACTTGAAGTCGAGCATGGCCGTGTGACTAAAGTAAACGGTGAAGCATTAACGCCTTACGCTGCACTGATGAAGCTGAACGCCATCGCTGCACCACATGGCGTGGGTCGTATCGACATCACTGAAAACCGTTTAGTGGGCATGAAGTCTCGTGGTTGCTACGAAACCCCAGGCGGCACTGTAATGTTTGCCGCGCTGCGCGCGATTGAAGAGTTAGTGCTGGACAAAACCAGCCGTACTTGGCGCGAGCAAGTGGGCGCTCAAATGGCACACTTAGTATACGACGGTCGTTGGTTTACACCTCTGTGTAAGTCGCTGCTGGCGGCATCTGAGTCTTTAGCCGAGTCTGTCAACGGTGAAGTTGTGGTGAAACTCTACAAAGGTCACGCGATTGCCGTTAAGAAACGTTCGCCAAACAGCTTGTACTCTGAAGCGTTTGCGACCTTCGGTGAAGACCAAGTGTACGACCAAAAACACGCAGAAGGCTTTATCCGTCTGTACTCGTTAGCGAGCCGTATCCGCGCGCTCAACGCTAAGTAATAGGCAGACTCAAAGGGCGCCTAGCGCCCTTTTTTATATCTTAAGTTTTAATGACTTTAACGTATTCAAAGCAGTGACCGAGGGGATTGAGCATGGCTTTATGGGGTGGAAGATTTCAGGGCGAAACCAGCGCGCTATTTAAATTATTCAACGATTCACTGCCAGTGGATTATCGTTTGTTTGAGCAGGATGTAGTTGGCTCTATCGCTTGGGCAGATGCAATTGCTAGCGTCGGCATTATCACTGCCACTGAATGCAGTGACTTGAAGAAAGCGTTGAACGAGCTGCTGGTGGAAGTGAAGGGCGATCCTGCGATTATTCTCGCCTCGGGCGCGGAAGATATTCACAGTTTCGTGGAATCTGCGTTGATCGCCAAAGTCGGCGATCTGGGAAAAAAACTCCATACGGGCCGTAGCCGTAACGACCAAGTCGCTACCGACTTAAAACTCTGGTGCCAATCCGAAGGTGCGGCATTAGTGGCTCGCCTACAAACCTTACGCAGCGAACTTATCGCGCTTGCTGAGCGTGAATTTGATGCTGTAATGCCAGGCTATACTCACTTGCAACGTGCTCAACCTGTGACCTTCGGCCATTGGTGTTTAGCCTATGTGGAAATGATTGAGCGTGATCTTAGCCGCTTAACCGATGCCTTAAAGCGCGCCAATACCTGTCCGCTCGGTTCGGGTGCATTGGCGGGCACAGCCTATCAAATGGATAGATATGCGCTTGCAGCAGCACTGAACTTTGCTTCGCCAACCTTAAACAGTTTGGATAGCGTGTCGGATCGCGACCATGTGGTTGAGCTGTGCGGAGCCGCCTCAATCAGCATGATGCACCTAAGCCGCATGGCCGAAGATTTGATTTTCTTCAATACGGGTGAAGCGGGCTTTATCTCCTTGAGTGATGAAGTGACCTCAGGCTCGTCCTTGATGCCACAAAAGAAAAACCCCGATGCGCTGGAGCTGATCCGCGGTAAAACGGGTCGTGTGTATGGCAGTTTAGTGGGTATTCTCACCACGATGAAGGCATTGCCACTGGCCTACAACAAAGACATGCAGGAAGACAAAGAAGGCCTGTTCGACGTGGTCGACAGCTGGGCTATTTGCTTGGATATGGCGGCATTAGTCTTATCTGGCTTAGTCGTTAACCGCCCGAATGCGCTGTTAGCCGCGCAGCAAGGTTATGCCAACGCGACCGAATTGGCGGATTATCTGGTGTCTAAGGGCATGCCGTTCCGTGAAGCGCACCATGTCGTCGGTGTGGCCGTGGTTGCAGCAATTGCTAAGAAGATCCCGCTGGAAGGTTTTACGCTCGCCGAGTTTAAAACCTTTGCCGATATCATCGAAGATGATGTGTATCCCAACCTTACCATCGAAGCCTGTTTGGCAAAACGTGATGTCCTCGGCGGCACAGCGTTGACTCAAGTTAAGCAAGCGATTGCGGCTAAAAAAGCGGGTTAATGGCAAAGTAGGTTAATCTTAGATGAGCAATAAAAAACGCGACTCAAGGTCGCGTTTTTTTATTGCTATTTACGGCTATTGGAACAAGTCATCCGCTGGCGCATCGATGAAGAGATTATTTTCATCTTGGCTTTCACTGATATATTCCTTCGGCTCAGTGCCCGAGATAAAGTATTCAAAATCACTGGTGTAATCAGTTTTACGAGTGAGCTTGCCTGTTGCAAGGTCGATCCGCACCGAGACGATTCCCTCTGGTGGAATCGCCGTGGTTTCTGGGACGCCTTTAAGCACGTTATTCATAAATTCGTTCCAGCCAGGCCCTGCGGTCTTAGCACCGGCTTCGGTCCCGGTGATTTGATCTTTTTCACCATTAGCGTTCCAAGCGGTTCTACCTAACTGGCGACCATGATCGTCAAATCCCACCCAGAAGGTGCTCGTCAGCGTTGGGCCAAAACCACTGAACCACGTATCACGAGATTCGTTGGTTGTCCCCGTTTTACCTGCAATATCATGGCGTTTAATTAATTGCGCCGCACGCCAAGCTGTACCTTGCCAACCTGTGCCTTTACTCCAATCGCCGCCACCCCAGATCACGCTCTTCAGCGCTTCGGTGATCAGGAATGCCGTTTGTTCGGAGATAATTTGCGGTGCGTAACGGCCAGTTTGTTCAAAGCAATGGGCAACTGGCTCATCGGTTTGCGCCGTTGGCTCACTAAAGCCCATTGGGTCGCTACTCGGTTGGGTTAGATTACCACTTGGCTTACAAGCTAAGGTTGGATTGGCTTTTTCAATTACATTACCGAAGGAGTCTTCTACTCGTTCGATATAGAAAGGTTCAACCAAGAAGCCACCATTTGCAAACACGTTGAAAGCCGCTGCGACTTGTAAGGGCGTTACCGAAGGTGAACCGAGGGCTAAGGACTCGTTACGAGGTAGGTCGTTAGGGTCAAAGCCAAACTTAGTCAATTCGGCGATAGCCGCATCTAAACCAATATGGCGCATGGCGCGAACCGACATTACGTTGATCGATTGCGCTAAGCCCACACGTAAACGCGTTGGGCCACCATAGATATCGGGCGAGTTTTTCGGCCGCCAGGCAGTACCTTGGCTAATATCGGGTTTATTAATCGGTGCGTTGTTAATCAGAGTCGCGAGCGTAAAGCCTCTTTCTAATGCAGCAGCATAGATGAAAGGTTTAATATTCGAACCTAATTGGCGTTTAGCCTGAGTCACGCGGTTGTATTGGCTTTGGCTAAAGCTGTAACCACCTACTAAAGTACGGATAGCGCCATTTTCCGGATCGAGTGACACTGTGGCACTCGCTACTTCGGGGACTTGCGATAATTGTAAGTACTGGCCATTGTCGCGGATCCAAATACGCTCGCCTACTGTCAGCATGTCTGAAGCCGATTTAGGTACCGCACCTTGGCGTTTATCATTAATAAATTTACGCGCCCATTTCAAGCCATCCCATTTGATGACTTTGGTTTCACCTTTAGCGGTTAATACACTGGCTTGCTGTCCATCAATGCTTAATACCGCGGCAGGTTGTAACTCTTGGACGGGTGTGACTTTAGCCAGTTCAGCTTTGATTTGTGCATTATCAGGCTTAGCACCTGTCCACAAAACAGCAGCAGGACCGCGGTAGCCATGACGTTCATCATAGGCATAAACATTATTGCGTAATGCTTGCTGCGCTAACAGCTGGAGATCGGATGAAATCGTGGTGTAGACGTTATAGCCATTGGTATAGGCTTCTTCTTCACCATATTTTTGCACCATGTAATCCCGGGCCATTTCAGAAATATAAGGGGCATAGAGATCGATTTCGGCACCATGATATTTGGCTACGAGTGGCTCCTGGAGTGCGGTTTGGTACTCCGTTTTGCTGATATACCCCACTTCATTCATCCGCATCAACACCACGTTGCGACGAGCGAGAGCGCGGGAAGGTGAAGTAATGGGGTTAAGCGTTGAGGGGGCCTTTGGCAAGCCAGCAATCATACTCATTTCAGACAGAGTCAGATCTTGGACGTTTTTGCCAAAATACACTTGAGCGGCTGCGCCAACGCCATAGGCTCTTTGGCCTAAATAGATACGGTTAACGTACAGCTCTAAAATCTCATCTTTCGTTAACAACTGCTCGATATGGTAGGATATAAAAATTTCCTTCACCTTACGAATAATGGTTTTGTCGCGGGTTAGGAAGAAGTTACGTGCCACCTGCATGGTGATAGTACTTGCTCCTTGCTTTTTTTCGCCGGTTGTTAACATGACGATTGCTGCGCGGATTACCCCGACAGGATCGATACCACCATGCTCATAAAAGCGCGCATCTTCGGTGGCAAGGAAGGCTTGTAACAGTGGTTTGGGGACTTCTTCCAGTTTTAAGGGAATACGTCGTTTTTCACCAAACTGAGATATGAGTTTGCCATCACTACTGTAAATGCGCAAAGGTGTTTGTAATTGCACATTTTTTAGTGTCGAAACATCCGGCAGATCCGGCAAAACATAAAAGTATGCTGCAACAATGGCGCCTACGCCCAAAAGGGCTAGACTGAATAGAGCTATAACAATACGTTTTAACCACTTCACCTAAATTGATCCTAATGTTCAGTTAAGTGCGACAGTATATAAGGCGCGAACGTTTGGGTGAAGCAAAAACGTGACGGCCCTAAAATAGCGTTTGTAAAATCTTGAAACATTCTATACAAATACGTATAACGGGTTGATTTTGTGCTAATCTCTCATACTGAAATATAAATAATAAAGTGACAACGGATTATGCTTTCAAATTTATGGAAGCGTCAGGCTCCGCAAATGGTCGGAATTGATATTGGTTCCCATGAAGTAAAGGCCATTTTGCTGAGTAAGACTGCTGATGGATACAAAATATTAAGTCACGTAGCGGTTCCCGTAAAAAAGGGTGCTATTAACGATCATGATATTCGTGATACCGATGCCGTTGTTGAATGCCTCAAACAGGTAAAGCGTGCTTTGCCTAAATCGGTTAAATATGCTGCGGTTGCGGTTTCTGGTTCTGCTGTAATGACTAAGGTCATTTACATGGATGCCTCGCTTAGCGAAGAGGAAATGGAAGCGCAAATTGAGATTGAGGCAGATAACTTAATCCCCTATTCCCTTGATGAAGTCAGCATTGATTTTGAAACCTTAAACGTCAACAGTACCGATCCTTCTAAGGTCGATGTATTACTCAGTGCTTGCCGTACTGACAATATCGATGCCAGAGTTGATGCGCTTGATGAAGTCGAGCTAGAGACTAAAGTCGTTGATGTTGAAGGCTATGCCTTAGGTCGAGCGGTTGAGTTAGTCCTAGGCCAATTACCTGAAGGGGCCCGCCAGAAAGCGGTTGCCATGGTCGATATCGGCGCGAATATGACTACTTTCTGCGTTGTCGAGTCTGGCGAAACTACATTTATCCGTGAACAAGCCTTTGGTGGTGAGTTATTTACTCAGTCGATTCTCTCTTTTTATGGCATGTCTTATGAGCAGGCAGAAAAAGCAAAAATCGAGGGTGATTTACCGCGTAATTATATGTTTGAAGTGTTATCTCCCTTCCAAACGCAATTACTGCAGCAAATTAAGCGAACGCTGCAAATTTATTGTACTTCAAGCGGCAAAGATAAAGTCGACTATCTCGTCTTATGTGGTGGCACATCTAAACTAGAAGGCATGGCTAACTTATTGACCAATGAGTTAGGTGTTCACACCATAATTGCCGACCCTTTCCAAGGATGCCTGCACGCGGATGAATCCGTTAAAAATATACTGCAACCTAGCATTAGCAAATATATGGTTGCTTGTGGCTTAGCCCTGAGGAGCTACGGTCAATGGCGAACATAAACCTGCTTCCTTGGCGTGAAGAAGCGAGAGAAAAGCAGAAACGCGATTATATCGGCATATTGGCTGCGGTATTTTTGGGGTCAGCAATCTTAGTCTATGCTGCGCTGGCTTTACTCGAAATGATGACTGATGAGCAGCGAGCAAGAAATGCTTATTTACAGTCAGAAATTCAGCAGCTCGATGCTCAAATTGCCGAGATTAAAAAGATCACTGAACGTAAAAAAGATATTGAGCGTCGAACAGAAATTATTTTAAATCTTCAGCAATCCCGTAATTTGCCGACACACGTATTAGACGAGCTAGTGCGTATTGTTCCGCCAGGAATTTATCTATCGAGTCTTGAGAAAAAAGGCAGTTTGTTGCTCATTGAAGGTCGCAGTGAGTCGAATAATAACGTAGCAAATATGATGCGTAAGGTAAAAGCGTCTGAGTGGTTAACCGATCCCAATATGCAATCGATCGTTACCCAAGATGATGAGTTAAGACAATTGCAGAGCTTTAGTTTAAGGGTGAGCATCAAAGGAGCCATTGCTGAAGAGCCCGCAAAAGCGGCAAAAGGAGCGAGTAAATGAAGCTCGATCTCAGTCAGTTTAATGATATCGATTTTGAAAATATCGGAAGTTGGCCAAAACAAGTAAAAGTATTTTTCGCTATTTTGCTGGCTCTTTGCGTATTTGCAGCGGGATATTTTGTGGTGTTGTCTGATGCAATCGATGTGATTAATAATGAACAAAACAAAGAGTTACAGCTAAGAGAAGATTTTCAAAACAAATATCAACTGGCCGCTAATTTAAAGCTCTATCGTGAACAACTTGCCGTAATGGAAGGGCAATTTGCCGAATTGCTGAAAATGTTACCTTCAGAAAACGAGATGCCCGGTTTGCTTGATGACTTAACCTTTGCAGCAACGGATGCTGGTTTACGGATTAAAAGTTTAAATTGGGAAGCTGAAATTCAGCGAGATTTTTATATCGAATTTCCAATTAAGATGTCAGTCACTGGTGATTATCACCAGATTGGCAATATGGTGAGTGGTGTTGCTAAGTTACCTCGTATTGTTAGTTTGCATGATTTTACGATCAAACGTGATGATAGCGGTACTTTAACCATGGACATTCTTGCTAAAACCTATCGCTTTAAAGAAGGGGCAGAGTTACCCCCCGAAAAGCCTGCTAACAAGGGGAAGAAATAATGAAACTCTTACCTCTGTTAGGGATGAGTCTTTTTTTAATGGGGTGTGTTGGCGATCGTAGTGATTTAGAGCTATTTGTTACTACAACTAAAGCACAGCATGTGGCGCATATTCCACCCTTAAAAGAACCGCCTAAGTTTGAGCATTTTGCCTACCAGGCTGAGTTAATGCGTAGTCCCTTTGTTCCGCCTTCTCGCGAATTAACCGAAGAAGTCGTTGATACCAGTAAAAACTGCTTACAACCGGATTTAAAACGTCGTAAGGGCCGTTTAGAAACTTATGCTTTAGACAACCTAAAAATGCGCGGTACGTTAAGTGAAGCTAATGTAACTTGGGCGCTGATTGAAACTAATGATGGCAGTGTATATCGGATGGGCGTGGGTGAGTATCTAGGGTTGTTTAACGGACGTATAGCGAAAGTGACTCCACAGAATGTGGAAGTTGTAGAATTAATTCCAGATGGTACGGGTTGTTGGTCAGAGCGCACAAACAACATCGAACTTTCTGGAAAATAACAAGCGAAGGATGAGGGAACAATGAAATCTTCTGCCGCGATAAAAATCCCGTTATCGTTTTTATCTTCAGGCTTAGTTAAGTCTGTTATTGGGATCGCATTACTATTTGGATTTTTGCCATCGAGCTTTGCGGCAAATCGGCTAATGGATGTGAAATACCATGCTTTAGTCGATCATCAGTTAGAGGTCGAGTTAATATTTGAGGATGCGATTTCGGCTCCACAAATTGATTCAAATGCATCGCCTGCTGAGCTGGTATTGACCTTTGATGATAGTATTTCTGGTCTTTCTAAAGATCGCTTACCGATTAATCAGGTCGGTGTTAAAGATCTAGTGACCTCGCAGCAAGATGCGCGTTTGACAGTGACTTTAGGTTTATCCAAAGTCAAACCTTATCAAGGTAGCGTAGTAGGTAATTCTTATCGCTTAACCATTAATGATGAGGTTGTGAATTCTCAGGCAACAGCAAATAGCCCATTTGTTAATAGTATTAAAAATATCGATTTTCGACGTAATGAAAATGGCGGTGGCGATTTATTAGTCTATCTAAATAGCCGCTCTGTTGCGGCCAACGTTGAGCAAATTGGCGCCAAACTAGAGGTTCAGCTTTACAACACTGACATCAACAATGACTTGTTGTATGTGATGGATGTACAGGATTTTTCTACGCCAGTTAAAAACTTTGAAACCTTTAAAGATGACTTAACGACTCGCATCATAGTTGATGTATCGGGTAATTATGAGTTCAATTATAAGCAGGAAGATAACCTCTTTAGGTTGTCGATTAATAAGGTTGAACGTACTGTAGCGACTAAAGATATTAAGAAATATAACGGTAAGACCCTTTCATTAAACTTCCAGAATATTTCTGTTCGTACCGTATTACAGATTATTGCTGACTATAACAACTTTAACTTAGTGACCAGTGATACTGTTGAGGGAGATATTACTCTTAGGCTTGACGATGTACCTTGGGACCAAGCACTGGATTTGATTTTGCAAACCAAAGGACTCGATAAGCGCATCGAAGGTAATATTTTGATGGTGGCGCCGAGTGAAGAACTTGCAATTCGCGAAAGTCAAAATCTAAAAAGTAAACAGGAAGTTAAAGAGCTTGCGCCGCTTTATTCTGAGTATCTGCAGATTAACTATGCCAAAGCGACCGACATTGCCGAGCTATTAAAAGGCACTGACTCAAGTTTATTGTCTCCTCGCGGTTCTGTGGCCGTTGATGAGCGCACCAATACGGTACTCGTCAAAGATACCGCTGAAATCATCGAAAATATTCATCGTTTGGTTGAGGTGCTTGATATTCCGATCCGCCAAGTGTTGATTGAATCACGTATGGTTACCGTAAAGGATGACGTGTCCGAAGATTTGGGTATCCGCTGGGGAGTTACTGATCAGCAGGGTGATAAAGGGACCTCTGGTTCTCTAGAAGGGGCCGGTGATATTGCCAATGGTACGATACCGAGTTTAGATAATCGTTTGAATGTGAACTTGCCTGCGGCCGTCACTAACCCAACTAGCATCGCCTTCCATGTGGCTAAGCTCGCCGACGGTACTATCTTGGATCTAGAGCTCAGTGCACTAGAGCAAGAAAACAAAGGTGAGATTATCGCGAGCCCTCGTATCACGACCTCTAACCAAAAATCGGCGTATATTGAGCAGGGTGTTGAAATTCCCTACGTACAATCCACGTCAAGCGGTGCGACCTCGGTGACCTTTAAAAAGGCGGTGTTGTCACTAAGGGTGACACCACAAATTACACCGGACAATCGTGTGATTCTGGATCTTGAGATTACACAGGACTCACAGGGCAAAACGGTGGATACGCCGACAGGTCCAGCAGTAGCGATTGATACACAGCGTATTGGTACTCAAGTACTTGTCGACAATGGCGAAACCATTGTATTAGGTGGTATCTACCAGCAGAATTTGATTAGCCGGGTTAGCAAGGTACCTATTTTGGGAGACATTCCTTTGGTCGGTTTCTTATTCCGTAACAGTACCGACAAGAATGAGCGCCAAGAGCTATTGATTTTTGTAACACCTAAAATTGTGAATGAGAAACTCTAACTCTATGTAGTCGTTCGGATAAAGCCAGCACCACTTGCTGGCTTTATTATTTATAAAATACAATTCTTACCATAAATAGCGAGCATCACTTGCCAGACTAGACATTAAACTGAGATAATCCTCGGTCAAGTCTCATAAGAGCAAGGTAACATACAGTAGGTCGGCTTGATCATGAGTCGATATAGGCATACTTTTCATTAAGATTCAGACGTACAAGAAATGGCTGAAAAACGTAATATTTTTCTGGTAGGCCCAATGGGCGCAGGTAAAAGCACAATTGGTCGCCATCTGGCGCAAATGCTGCATTTAGAATTCCACGATTCAGATCAAGAGATTGAGCAACGCACAGGCGCTGATATTGCTTGGGTGTTTGATGTAGAAGGCGAAGAAGGTTTCCGCCGTCGTGAGGCTCAGGTTATTGCTGATCTGTCTGAAAAACAGGGTATTGTCCTTGCCACTGGTGGTGGTTCAGTTCAGAGCAAAGATATCCGTAATCATTTATCTGCTCGCGGTATTGTGGTTTATCTCGAAACCACTATCGACAAACAGGTTGCGCGAACTCAAAGAGACAAGCGTCGCCCATTACTGCAAGTAGATGATCCGCGAGAAGTATTAGAGAGCCTCGCAGAAATCCGTAACCCTCTGTACGAAGAAATTGCTGATGTGATCGTTAAAACTGATGATCAAAGTGCAAAGGTTGTTGCGAATCAAATCGTTGAGAAATTAGGTTTCTAGGCAGAATGACACAACAAATTCAGGTTAATTTAGGTGAACGTAGTTACCCCATTTACATTGGCCAGAGTTTGATGAGTGATAGCGAGACTTTGTCTCGCTATCTGCTGAAAAAACGTATCCTTATCGTCACCAATGAAACCGTCGCGCCCTTGTATCTAAACCAGGTTCAAGACACGATGGCTTCGTTTGGTGAGGTATCTAGTGTCATCCTTCCCGATGGCGAACAATTTAAAGATTTAACGCATTTAGATGTTATTTTTTCGGCTCTACTGCAACGTAATTATGCCCGAGATTCTGTGTTGGTGGCCCTCGGTGGAGGGGTGATTGGTGATATGACGGGGTTTGCCTCGGCATGTTATCAACGTGGTATCGATTTTATTCAAATCCCTACAACGCTTTTATCCCAAGTGGATTCTTCGGTTGGCGGCAAAACGGCGGTCAATCATCCTTTGGGTAAAAATATGATAGGGGCTTTTTATCAGCCACAAATTGTCATTATTGATACTGACTGTTTAAAGACCTTGCCGGCGCGTGAGTTTGCTGCGGGGATGGCGGAAGTTATTAAATATGGCATTATGTGGGATGCTGAGTTTTTTCAATGGCTTGAGGATAATGTTCAAGCACTAAAAAGCTTAGACACTCAAGCCTTAGTCTATGTGATTTCCCGCTGCTGCGAAATTAAAGCTGATGTGGTCAGCCAAGATGAAACAGAGCAGGGCGTGCGCGCGCTTTTGAATCTTGGGCATACCTTTGGTCATGCTATTGAAGCTGAGATGGGCTATGGTAACTGGTTGCACGGTGAGGCCGTTGCGGCTGGCACAGTCCTTGCTGCTCAAACCGCTAAGTCTTTAGGATTGGTTGATGAGTCAATTGTCCGTCGTATTGTGCAATTGTTTCAAGCCTTCGATCTTCCTGTAAAAGCGCCGGAATCAATGGATTTCGACAGTTTTATTCAACATATGCGTCGCGATAAGAAAGTGTTAGGCGGTCAGATCCGGCTGGTACTTCCAACGGCCATTGGTCGAGCAGAAGTATTTAGTCAAGTCTCTGAATCTACCCTAGAACAGGTTATCTGCTGCGCATAAACCTTGTGTGGTGGATGAGTGACATTTCAGGGGCAAGTCTTGCTTCCCTCACAGGAAGCCCTCATACAAAGATTGCATCATGTTGCCAGTTATAGCGACCAATTGCTGGTGCTTGTTGGCGGCCAAGGTTCGGGCAAGACAACGCTGCTCACTGCATTAGCTACCGATTTTGATGATTCAAATGCGGCGCTGGTTATCTGCCCTATGCATGCCGATAACGCTGAGATTCGTCGCAAGATTTTAGTGCAGTTGATGTCATCCCCCATTTTTGATGATGAGATCCCCCTCGCCGAAACCATTCTGCGTGTAGCTCAAAATCAAAGTAAACCGTTACATATCATTATCGATGATGCTCATTTGCTCTCAAAAGAGCTATGGGCAGAATGCATCATACTCAATCAAATTCAGTGTGCGGGACAGCGGATAGCTGTGACCTTAACGGTTCCTCCAGCATTTTTAGCCGATTTATTGCCACAATTACCCGATTCTCTCCGGCGGCAGATCCTGCCTATTAGTATTGAACCGCTAAGTTTGCCTGAGCGGGAAGCACTGTATCAAACCTTGCTGCGATACAGTGACCAAAATCCATTTACTCCAAGAGACATTGTTCGCGCACAACTTGAAAAACAAACGGGTACTCCTCAGGAAGTCGTTACCTTGCTGGAACTGGCGCTACATGGCCAGAGTGAGAAGAAGTCAGCCTGGGTACAATATAAGCTAGCGTTGATTGGACTTTGCAGTTTGTTGATTACCATTTTGATTTGGTTTGGATTGGCTCAACCCTTTTCCGATGAGCCCGTGCTTGACGTGGTCACTTATCCCGCATTGGATTCCGACGAGTTTTTAGCCCATGGTCAACGGATATTAACGCCCTATTTTAAACAACGTGAGGAGTCGTTAGCACAGTCTTTATTATTGCAAGCGGCGCAGCAAGCTGATCCTTTGGCGGGATTTCATGGTGAGACTCCAGCCGAGAATGAGTCCGCCATAACACAACCGATTGATGAAGCCACAAGTAAGGCCGAAAACAATGTTGTGACTGCTAGTAACAATACATTACATGAAGATATCGCTAAGAACGATAACGTTCATCCAGCGAAGAACATCACGGCTGCATCAATAACTAATGTAAAAACTCGGCCAACGTCCGGTTATACCATCCAAATAGCTACAGTCTCCCAGCGTGACACAGTCGAGTCGCTGTTGAAAAAACTGCATTCTGTGCCGGATATTCGAGTCGCTAAATACAAACAATTTTGGGTGGTGCTGGTGGGACAGTTTAGCGACAGTCAATCGGCGCAACAGTCTGCCGCAGAATTGGTCAAACAATATCGTTTGAGTCAACCCATGATAAAAAAATGGGCTGAGCTCGGTGGTTATCAATTACAAGATGCGCTTCCAAGCGGTGAAATTTCAGAATAAACAGAGTACAATCATGGCCTTTATTTTTGTCGGCATTCATCAAGTTAAATGATCAAAAAACATAGAGCCTTCCTGAAATGGGCTGGCGGAAAATTTAAATTGGTGGATGAGCTCTCGAACTATTTACCCACGGGTGAACGTTTAGTTGAGCCCTTTGTTGGCGCAGGTTCGGTATTTTTAAATACTGACTATCCCAGCTATTTACTCTGCGATATCAATCAAGACCTGATAAATCTCTACAACATAGTCAAAGAAAGGCCCTTGGAGTACATTGCGGCTGCTAAGAAGCTATTTGTCGATGAGATGAATCAGAAAGAAGCCTACTATCGCGTGCGTACAGACTTTAATAAATCTCGCGATCCTTTCCTGCGTTCGGTTTATTTCCTGTACCTCAATCGTCATGGTTTTAATGGCTTGTGCCGTTATAACCGCAAAGGCGGCTTTAATGTACCCTTTGGCTCCTACAAGAAGCCTTATTTCCCCGAAAAGGAAATCTTGGCCTTTTCAAAGAAAGCGCAACGCGCCGAATTTAAGTGCATTGGCTATGAAAAAGCCTTTGAACAAATCCGAATTGGTGATGTGATTTATTGTGATCCACCCTATGCGCCATTATCCTCCACGGCGAGTTTTACTACCTATGTCGGTGCAGGCTTTAGCTTAGATGATCAGGCGTTGCTCGCGCGTTATTCGCGGCATATGGCTCTTGAACAGCGCATTCCTGTTGTGATTAGCAACCATGATATTCCGCTGACGCGAGAACTGTATCGCGGCGCGCATCTCGCTAAGATCCAAGTGCAACGCAACATTAGCCAAAATGGTAGTGGCCGCAATAAAGTTGACGAGTTGATTGCTTTATACGATGAGACTTACGATCCGCAGGATGACTAAAGACTAAAGACTAATTACTGATGACGGAAGGTTTCAGTTATTTGCTTATCTAGCTAACGACTTGGCTAACCAGCAAAATAAGGCTGGCAACTAAGGCTATCGCTAACACGATTCCCATCAAAATGTACGGTAATGGTGAATTGGTCTGGAAGTCTTTTTGGCGATTTTTATCTGACTGCACCCCAAAGAAGGCGGCTATCGTACTGTGAAAGACTTGCCAGATCCGGCTTAGCATCAATAGGACTGTTGTGAATTGGCAGGTTTCATGTCATCGATAGGTTTATCTTGATGACCATGGAGCAGTTCAAGCAAGTCGACAAAATGGAACTGGCTAGAGCGATTTTTGCCAGTAAGCCAGGTCTTCCAACTTAAAGTTTGCGCCTGTTCAGCACAACGGTTATTCGGATGGCTGCTAGGTAAGCTATTGTTGTAACGAGTATCACTACTGCAAGCGCAGGCGGAGGTATCGTTACCTGCGGTCAGTTTTTCGACACCAAAGGCTAAGGAGGCGACTACCACTGCGGTAAATGCCAACATCATCGACGACTTAAATGTCACCGAGCCTAAAATGTGTGAAAACTGTGTTAACCGCCCTTTCATGATACTTCCCTTGAAATCATTAAATGATCCACGCTAGCTGCCCGAGTATAACAAACTCGCTTAGTTTATGAACAATAATTTATCAATCTTCACTAAAATCTTTCTAACGCTTCAGCTTCTCCTAGGACTTACCGTAGGTTGTGAGTACTGGAATTGAGCTTCTATCTGGTTTCAATCGCGATAAATGTGGCATTTGCTATAGAGGCATGGTCTAGCTAAGGGTAAAATAAGGCACTTTTTGTTCAATAGCAGCGAGTGTCCTATGCGCCCATTTTTAATTGCTCCATCGATTTTATCCGCCGATTTCGCCCGTTTAGGGGATGACGTTAAAGCCGTGTTAGATGCAGGGGCTGACGTAGTGCATTTTGATGTGATGGATAACCACTATGTGCCGAACTTAACCATTGGTCCTATGGTGTGTAAAGCGTTACGCGACTATGGCATTACGGCCGAGATCGACGTGCATTTAATGGTTAAGCCTGTTGATCGCATCGTGCCAGATTTTGCTAAGGCTGGCGCTTCTATTATTACTTTCCATCCCGAAGCCTCTGAGCATATCGACCGTACTTTGCAACTGATTAAAGAGTCCGGTTGTAAGGCAGGTTTAGTGTTTAACCCTGCAACACCGCTGCATTATCTTGACCATGTGATGGATAAGTTAGATGTGATCCTGCTGATGTCGGTCAACCCAGGCTTTGGTGGCCAATCCTTTATTCCTTCGACCTTAGATAAATTACGCCAAGTGCGTGAGCGTATCGATGCGAGCGGTTTTGATATTCGCTTAGAGGTCGATGGTGGCGTAAAAGTGGATAACATTGCCGAAATTGCTGCCGCAGGTGCCGATATGTTTGTCGCTGGGTCGGCTATTTTTAGTCAACCAGACTATAAAGCCGTTGTCGATGAAATGCGTGCCGAGTTAGCAAAAGTTGAGGCCAAATGATGCGGAAACAGATTAAGGCGATTGCCTTTGATCTCGACGGCACACTGATTGACAGTGTGCCCGATCTTGCGGTCGCGACACAGGCGGCACTCGCCGAATTAGGTTTGGCAACGTGTACCGAGGCACAGGTGAGAACTTGGGTGGGTAATGGCGCTGAAATGCTTATGCGCCGCGCCATGAGCCACGCTTTAGGCGCGGATGTCGAGCAAACGGCATTAGATGCGGCTATGCCGATTTTTATGCATCACTATCAAGAAAATCTTGAGAAGCACAGCGCACTTTATGCCGATGTGCACCAAGTGCTACAAACTCTGTTTGACGCTGGATTTAAGCTGGCAGTGGTGACAAACAAACCCTACCGCTTTACTTTGCCGCTGCTTGAGGCCTTTAAGATTAATGACTTCTTTAGCTTAGTGCTTGGCGGCGATTCGCTGGCGAAGATGAAGCCGGATCCATTACCGCTAGAGCATTTATTAGCGCAATGGCAACTCGATAAAAGTGAGTTGTTGATGGTGGGCGATTCTAAAAATGACATTTTAGCGGCGAAAGCAGCAGGTGTTGCATCAATCGGCTTGACCTATGGCTACAACTACGGTGAAGATATTGGGCTCACTGGCCCTGACGCGGTGTGCGAGCAGTTTGCCGAGATCCTTAGCTGGCTAAATGTCGGCCAGGCAGTTTAATCGATTCTTTTTATCTTTATTTGGAGCAATGACGTAATGACCAAACCCATAGTACTCAGCGGTGCACAGCCGTCCGGCGAATTAACCATAGGTAACTACATGGGTGCATTGCGTCAATGGGTTGCCATGCAAGATAGCCACGACTGCCTTTATTGCGTGGTGGACTTGCATGCCATTACCGTGCGCCAAGATCCTCAAGCATTGCGTGAAGCCTGCTTAGATACACTTGCACTGTATTTAGCCTGCGGCGTCGACCCTAAAAAGAGCACGGTATTTATCCAATCTCAAGTGCCGCAGCACACTCAGCTGGGTTGGGCGTTAAATTGCTATACCCAAATGGGTGAGCTGAGCCGTATGACGCAGTTTAAGGATAAGTCACAAAAGCACGCCAACAATATTAACGTCGGTCTGTTTGGTTATCCTGTACTGATGGCGGCGGATATTCTGCTGTATCAAGCGAATGAAATTCCAGTTGGTCAAGATCAGAAGCAACATCTTGAGTTAACACGTGATATCGCCACTCGCTTTAACAACGCTTACGGCGAGACATTTACCATTCCTGAGCCTTTTATTCCTGAGCATGGCGCTAAGGTGATGTCGCTTCAGGATCCGCTGAAGAAGATGTCTAAGTCGGACGACAACCGTAACAACGTAATTGGTTTGCTTGAAGATCCTAAAGCGGTCATGAAAAAGCTGAAAAAAGCCATGACCGACAGTGATGAGCCGCCAGTGGTGCGTTTCGATATGGAAAACAAGCCAGGCGTATCTAACCTGCTGAGCTTAATGTCAGGTATTACGGGTCAAAGCATTGCCAGCCTCGAAGCCGAGTTTGAAGGCAAGATGTATGGTCATTTAAAAGGCGCCGCGGGTGAAGTGGTAGTGGGGATGTTAGAGCCACTGCAAGAGCGTTATCGTGCGCTGCGTGCTGACCGTGCTTACCTTGATCAAGTGATGAGAGCGGGCGCTGAAAATGCCCAAGCTCGTGCTGAAGTGACGCTTAAAAAGGTGTACGAGAAGATTGGTTTATTGGTGTAATTTGCCCTAAAAAGCGCATTACACAACACGTTATTAAGCCGACCTATTCCTAGGTCGGCTTTTTTATGTCTGTTATTTATTGGGCTGTAGCTAAGCGTTTAGGCCTGCGATTTTAACCAAGATGCAAAGGCTGCAATGGCGGGTTCATTTAGGCGTCGCTGTTTGCATAAAAAACAAAATTCAAAACCCGTATGAACATCGGGTAGATTTACCGCTACCAGTCGTCCAGTACTGATATCACCGGCCACCATAAAATCAGGGGCGAGGGCGATACCTTGTCCGGCAATCGCCGCCTCAATTGCCATCACTATGTGGCTAAAAATATGCTGTTGTTCGTTATTCAGGGGGATTTTATGCGCCGATGACCACTTATGCCAATCGAGTCCAAGTGGGCCTTCATCCACAATCAGTAATGCTTGTTGCTGAAAATTGCCCAAGTTAATCTCGCGCCATTTAGGATAAAGGCTAGGGCTACATACGGGGATCAGGCGTTCCTTGTGCAGTAATTGTTGCCAATAACCCCGTTGATTGAGTTTGCCTGCGATAAAGATATCGGCCGTGCTGGTGCTGAGATCGGGGTCTTGAGTGATCATCTCGAGGCGAATTTTAACGCTGGGATATTGGCGCCGAAAATCCGCTAACCTTGGGATCAACCATTTCACCGCAAATGAGCTGTATACCGCCAAACAGAGTTGTTGATTTGGGGTGTCGCGGATTTTGAGATTAAGATCGCTTAACTCATTAAAAATTCTTTCTAACTCAATAAATAAGCTCTGGCCTTTGGGCGTGAGCTGTAGTTTACGTCCCTGACGATCAAAAAGTTGTTCACCAAAGTACTCCTCCAATACACGCACTTGGTGTGAAACCGCGCTTTGGGTAATGCAAAGCTCGGCGGCAGCCTTGGAAAAATGCTGTTGCCTCGCGGCGGTTTCAAATACTTGCAGCGCACGTAAGGGAGGAAGCTTTCTCATGATTTTCAACGTCTAAACGATTTAGTATGAATTTAATTCATCTAGCATTAGAAAGCATCATTTCAGCTTAAGTTTTGCGGGGATTATCATGCCAGCATTGAGATTTACGGATAGTTAAAATGCAGCGCCCTGTTGTTATCGGTTTGATTTTATTGATAGTGGGTAATCTATTTAGTGCTTTTTACGATGTATCGATCAAATGGTTGCCAGAAGATGCTAATGCAGCCACTTTTCTACTCGTGAGACAAATCACTTCAGTACTCATGTTAACCCCGATTTGGTTGTACTCGCAGAGACCGCAGACGGAATATATTTCGGTTCACCTTTGGCGTGCCAACATAGGCTCGGTTGGCGCGCTTTTTTTAATTATTGGTTTGATGGCATTGCCTTTAGCTACAGTCAGTTCCCTGTTTTATTCTGCCCCCCTGATGATTATTTTGATGGGATACTGGTTTTTAAAGGAGCGGATTACCACTGGGCAGGTTATATGCACAGCGTTAGGCTTTGTGGGGATCTTAATTATCCTCAGGCCGAGCGAGATGAACTGGTTTGGATTAGCGGTGTTATTTTCAGCATTTACTTTTGCTATCAATCAGTTGATGCTTAAAAAAGTGCCTAATACTGAGCATCCGGTATTAACCTTAATGCTCTATAACTTGCTGGGGATTCCTGCGACTTTAGTTATTGCAGCCTTTCAGGGATTGGAGGGGCTGAGCTGGGAATTGCTCGCGGTTGCACTACTTAGTAATGCCTTTTTACTGATTTATCATTGGTTTTGTGTACTGGCTTACCGTAAAGCACAGGCGAGTGATATTGCGATTGCCGAATATACTGGTTTGTTATTTATCGTTTTCTTAGGCTGGCTGTTGTTTGATGAATGGCTGGATAGCTTAAGTTGGCTGGGTGCCGCTTTGATTGTGCTGCCTTCGCTGTTTTTACCTTGGATAGGAGCGTTGGTGGAGAAGTCACCCAAGATGATGGATAACATACAGGTGAAGTCTTTAGGAATTGACACCGTGGTAAAAGGCGAGCCTAAACTTTAAGTGTTTAGGCTCAATCGGTTATTCGATATATTCGAAAACCTTAACGACTTTGCGTACACCAGCAGTATGACGGGCAATGTCAACAGCAAGCTCTGCCTGTGAGCGGTGGATCAGCCCTAGCAGGAAGACTTCACCATTTTCAGTGATCACTTTAATTCGGGTCACATCCAATTCTTTCTCGTTGAGCATACGTCCCTTCACTTTGGTTGTTACCCAAGTGTCGTTACTGCGAGTCGTGAAAGACGTTGGATTACCGATGCGGATCTGATTGTGGATTTTACCGCCCAGCTTAAGGTCTTGTACGACCTTAACCGCTTTATCCCTCAACATCGAGTTGGGGGCTTGGCCTATCATCAGCACATTACCGTTTACCGATACACCCGTGATATTGGTTTGTTTCTTAAGATCTTCATGCTCAAGTAGCGCACTGGTGATCTTAAAATCAGTATTAGTATCATCGAGCTGCGTTTTTACCGAACGCTCATCGTTGGCCATCATGGCACCGCTGACTGCGCCCACCATAACGGCACCGGCGCAACCTTGCAGTAGCATGCAAACCATTAACAGTGGGGCAGCATATCTCATTGCTGTTCGTCCTGTGGGAAGAGTGTGCGGTCGATATTGTCACACAGGCAATGGATCACCAGTAAGTGCACTTCTTGAATACGTGCCGTCACGTTCGAAGGAACGCGAATTTCGACGTCACCCACGCTGAGTAATCCCGCCATCGCGCCGCCGTCTTTACCGGTTAAGGCTACGATAGTCATATCGCGACTCAGTGCCGCTTCCATCGCTTTAATCACGTTACCAGAGTTACCGCTGGTGGAAATGGCTAACAGGATGTCGCCAGGCTGACCTAAGGCTAAGATTTGCTTTGAGAAAATCTCATCGTAGCTGTAATCGTTAGCAATTGCCGTGATAGTCGATGTGTCTGTCGACAGGGCAATGGCTGGCAGTGGTGGACGTTCAATCTCATAGCGGTTTAATAGCTCGGCCGAGAAGTGCTGAGCATCACCGGCACTACCACCGTTACCGCAGGCAAGAATTTTATTGCCACCCAAAAGACATTGCACCATCATCTCCGCCGCTTTGGCGATGGATTCTGGCAGTGCTTCGGCTGCATCGATTTTAGTCTGGATAGATTCAGTAAAGCTGTCTTTAATGCGTTCTAACATGGATACATCCTTTCAGGATAAAGTGTGGCTATGATGCCATATTTCCACGGTGGAGTTGAGGCATAAGCGTTAAAAATTATTCGATTAGCTGAGTCGAGAGCCTCGTTTAAAAGGCATCGACCAGCCATTGGATCTGCGTATCTTCGATGGCGACAACGTCGAATCGGCAGGGTACATCCAATTTATGGCTCTGTAAATAATGACTGGCCGCCATGCGGATCCTGCCGATTTGTGCTTTGCTAAGTGCTTGTATTGCGCCACCAAATTGATTTGCTGAGCGGTATTTTACTTCAACAAATACCCAGTAGTTTTTGTGGCGCATGATTAAGTCTATTTCACCAAAGGGATAGCGGACATTGCGCTCAACAAAGATTAAACCTTGCTGTTCAAGGTAACCTTGGGCGAGCGACTCTGCTTGCTGTCCGAGTGTCATAGTTGGCGGAAACTGCCTCTTTGATAGCGTCCCCAGCTTAATTGGCGGTTAATTACGCCATCGGGATTGACCGATAACACGCCGCTACGACCATTGAACTGGTAACCGGTAAATGAGCGCATTTGTGCGAGTTTGCTGATCAAATCCATCGCATCATAACCCATCACAAATAAGCGTTTTTGGCCGTTGTTCCAGCCGGGCCATAAGGTATTAACCATCAGGTTTTCTTCGCCATTTTGCATCAACCAAGGTGCGTCACTGAGAGTGAGGTTATTTAAATCCTGCGCAGTTTGGCTCGATTCATTATCGATACGGCTACGGCTCGAGGTGTACAACGGCACGGGCTGAGTAAAGACGCTAAAGGTGACATCGATAAAGGCCTTGAGCAGGGTTAACTCCTGCGGCGTCGAGATCATATAAATCGCATCTATATCTTGGCGCGAGCGGAAATCGGCCTGTACTGAATTGCCCAGTAGTTCTTTGATGCGCGCAATGCGGGCTTGGCTATCGCGAACGCCGAGCGCATCTTGCACCGTGGTTTTCATCTTATCGCCACTGTCGTAGTAATAGACTTCGATGGGCGTATCGCTTTTCTTTTTCCAAGCTTGAATAAAGCTCTCGGCCATACGTTTGCCGATGGCGTCGTTGCTGGCGAGTAGCAGTGGCATAGTTACGCCATCTTGATACATGCGTATTGCAGCATCGGCTGCTTCTTGTGCTGGCGATAATGCAAAGTAAAACTTATTAGCATCAGCGACAAACTTGTCTGTTTGATTTAAAAACAGTTGCGGGATCGGCGCGCTTGCCGCAACAGGCGCTGCTGGCGTGCCAGTGGTGTTGGTTGCCGCAGTACCAGTGTTTAATGCCAATAATTGATCGATTTCATTTGGCAGTAGCGGGCCAATAATAAACTCAGCGCCTGCATTTACCGCTTGCTGATAGGCGGCTACTGCGTCATTGGCGGTATCGTAAAAATTCACTGAGACTTGCTCATTCGGTTTGGCTAAATAACTGGCCAAAATACCTTGGCGAATCGCATTGGCGGCACTGGCGCGCTGGCCTGTGAGCGGTAAGAGTACAGCGATATTTTTTGGAGTATAAGGTTTGGCGTTTAACGCTTGATCTAAATCCGCGGGCAACTTCGCCGCCGCAGGATGATAAGGGTTTTGTTTTTGCCAGTCGCCTAAATAACGGACCAGTTGGTTGGGATCGACCGCATAATGCTTAGCGATATACGCCAGTTGTAACCAACCTGCAAAAACAGGGCTTTTGGCATCTTTGGTGAATGCGAGCAAGGTTTGCTCGTGCATCGGTTGCAACACTTGCCAGATCTGATTATTGACTTCATTCGCCTCGGCGGGAGGTAAATAGGTGGTCAATAAACTTAATTCGCGCACCTGTTCGATAGGCTGTTTATTCTGTTGGAATAAATGCGCTCTTAATTGATGATACGCTGCCATTTGCCAGCCGGGTAATACCCAAGTGCTTGGGTAAGTTAGCGTTTTCAGAGCATCAAGCGGCGTCGATGTATGCTCTAGCACCCGCGCAGTCAGGTATTTATGTTCAGCCACTAGCGTCGGGACCTGAGTCAGGCTTGGCAGCATCGACTTGAGCAGCTTTTGCGCCGCCGCATAGTCGTTCGCATTGATATGCGCATGCGCCGCCAGCAGCAGGTAAGTATCACGTTGCTGGGGATCTTTGCTATTAGCAGCCTGTGCTAAATACACATTTGGCGCCAATGGAGCAGAGGCTAAAGAGGTGGCCACGGTGGGCGCAGTATTCGTTGAGGTGGGCGCTTGACTGCCGCAACCCGCCAACACTGCGGATAAAATGGCCACGGAAACGAACTTAGTTGTATTCAGGCTTTTTAACACTGGGCTTCACTCTGGTAAGATGCTGCCTCTAGTTTAACCTTCTCTTGCGCTTGACGAAAGTCTTGGCACTGTCATTACAGAGGTATATATGGACCAAAGCGTCGCACTCTACATCGTTCCCACTCCTATTGGTAATTTGGGGGACATGAGCCCACGTGCTATTGACGTGCTCAGCCAGGTTGCATTAATTGCCTGTGAAGACACCCGCCATAGCGGCAAGTTATTGAGTCATTTTGGCATTTCAACTAAAACCATCGCACTGCACGACCATAATGAGCGTGCTCGCGCCCAGTGGATTGTGGATCAGCTAGCCGCAGGGCAGTCGATTGCGCTAATTTCCGATGCGGGTACGCCGCTGATTTCCGACCCCGGCTATCACTTGGTCTCCCATGTGCGCCAATCTGGGTTTAAGGTGATCCCGCTGCCAGGCCCCTGTGCGGCGATTACGGCGTTAAGTGCCTCGGGTTTGCCGTCGGATCGTTTTTCTTTTGAAGGTTTTTTACCCTCGAAAGAAAAAGCTCGCGCCGATAAGTTGCTTGAACTTAAGGAAGATCCGCGCACGCTGATTTTTTATGAATCTCCCCACCGTATCGAACATAGCCTAACGACTATGGTTGAAGTGTTAGGCGGTGAGCGGCAGGTGGTGATGGCGCGTGAAGTGACTAAAACCTTCGAGACCTTCCTCAGCGGCCCAGTGGCTGAGGTATTGGCTACCGTCAGCAGCGATCTTAACCAGCAAAAAGGCGAGATAGTGCTGATGGTGCACGGTCACCGTGCGGCCGAGGATGATGAAGCTATCCCAACCGTTGCCATCAACACACTCAAGTTACTCTGTGAAGAATTGCCGCTTAAAAAAGCCGCCGCCATTGCCGCGCAAATTCACGGTCTTAAAAAGAATGCCCTGTATAAATTCGGTTTAGAGTCTGATTTATAAGCAGATCTAACAGATAGACACACACTGGCAGGATTAACAGTGGTGCAGGTAGAAGGCTTAGGCTATAATCCGCGCCGAGTTGGCCAGACAGTCGCCGCGTTCGCAAGAACGGGGAGGAAAGTCCGGGCTTCAAAGAGCGGGGTGCCAGGTAACGCCTGGGCGGTGTGAACCGACGACAAGTGCAACAGAGAGGAGACCGCCATCATAGCCTCGGCTAAGGTGGTAAGGGTGAAAGGGTGCGGTAAGAGCGCACCGTGCGGCTAGCAATAGTCCGTAGCAAGGTAAACTCCACCCGAAGCAAGACCAAATAGGGTTCCGTATGGCGTGGCTCGCGTTGGAACCGGGTAGGTCGCTTGAGCCTGTGAGCGATTGCAGGCCTAGATGAATGACTGTCCACGACAGGACCCGGCTTATCGGCCAACTCAACCTCTTTAAAGTAAAAGGCCTCGCAGCAATGCGAGGCCTTTTATTTTTCAGGCAATACGATTAATTGATGCATAAAGAAGATTGATAGTTAAGCTTCTGGATAAATGCTAAGAAATTGTTTTTATGTTACTTTCTGTCATAAGAGCCGCTCGTCATTTGAGTAGAATAACTACACATCATTCCTCGTTTCGCGAGCACGAGCTTGCCAGAACGAACAAAATTTAATCTCGAAACGTCAACACGCCCTAGCAAAGCTGAAATTTTAACTCTGTTGAAATCATCTTTTTTGCCCCAATATAGTCTCTAGTGCTGCAATCTGGTGGCGTTTATCACAGGAGTTTATGTCATGCTTTATGATTTAACGGCTGTTCAATTTAGCAAGATGCTGAAAAACTTGAGTCTTATTCTGGAAAAGGGTGAGATTTTTGCCAACTTGAAGAAGGTGGATATGGCGGTATTATTGAATTCCCGCTTAGCACCCGATCAATTTAATCTGATCCGTCAGATCCAGATTGCCTGTGATACCGCCAAGATTGGGGTCGCGCGTCTAACGGGGAATTTAGATACCGTACCTAAGCATGATGATACTGAAACGACTCTGCCAGAGCTGCAGGCGCGTATTGCTTCTGTTATCGAGTACTTAGCCCAATTTACCGAGGCAGATTTTGCCGATGCGGCGACAATTCACGTTTCTCAACCACGTTGGGAAGGTAAGTATTTAACAGGATATGAGTTTGCGATTGAACATGCTATCCCAAACTTATATTTCCATGTGACGACGGCCTATGCGATTTTGCGCCATAACGGTGTGGATGTGGGTAAGAAAGATTATCTCGGCCCTATGCCTTATAAGTCGTAATTCCCATCGCACAGCGAGCATTTGCTTTGCTGTGCGTTTAATGCGGCTGAGGTAATATCACGCTAACTTTTAACCCGCCAAGTGTTGAATGCGTAAAGCTAAGTTCTCCCTGATAACTCTCGACAATATCTTTGCAAATCGACAGGCCTAAACCGTGGCCTTGAACGCTCTCATCGAGCCGAATCCCTCGCTCAGTAATCACCGTTAAATCGCTATCCGATACACCTTCGCCATCGTCGCTGACCTCAATCAGATACGCTCGATTGCTGGTATTTGTCTGTTCAATACAAAGCTGTATCTGTCGACGCGCATGCTTGCAGGCGTTATCGAGCAGATTGCCAAGCAGTTCCAGTAAGTCGTCCCGGTCAAAGGGAATCACCAGTGCTTTATCAAACCGATAATCAATTTTGCGCTCTGGATAAATGCGCTGCATCACTTGGATGAGTGGCGGCAGATCGTCATTGAGCACGGTGAAACGCCCCGGAGTGGAGAGCCCGACGATTTTAGTGCGCTTAAGCTCTCGCTCAATAATATGGTGCAGATCCGCGAGCACCTTGCTGCCTTCGCGTCTTTGCTCTGGCGCTAGGCTATCGAGGTAGGATTGTAACCCTTGCAGAGGACGTTTCATTTCGTGAGCAAGATTACCCAAGGCATTGCGTGAGCGTTGTACCCTTTGGCCGAGTTGATTGATGAGGCGTTCGATTTCCTCAATCAAAGGACTAATCTCTGTTGGCGTGTGCTGGGTATCGATTTCATGCCCGTGGAGCCGCAGTTGCCTGATGGCATCTGGCATTTGCTCTAGCGACTTAAAGCCCCGTTTGAGCAACAGATGCTGGGCAAATAGTAGGATCATTATGGTTAGCAGCACCACAACCGTGGCAAAGCCTAAAAAGCGTAATTGGGTTTGCTCGAGTGAGCTGATGTCTTCGGTCACCCACAGGGTGATGGTTTGCCCATTCTTGACTATGGTTTGGCTGAACATCAGCCAGTGTTCTTGGCCAACGTATTGAGTGGCTTGTTGTTGTTCCCCAACGTTAAGATTGGGGAGTGAAACGGCATGATCAAACAGCGAGCGCGAGCGTAATAGCTGCTCACCGATGTTAATCGCAAAGTAATGACCTGAGTTGACCCTGTGATACACATTGGGGAGCCTGTCTGTTCTCAGCGACCAAGTGCCATCGGCTTGCGGTTCGAGGGCGGAGATCAGGCTATCGGCATCGTGTTGCAGGCGCGAGGCAACAAAGTCTTGGGTTAAGATTTGAATGCCTTGAAATAGCAAATACAGCAATAGTGCCATGGCACAGGTGAGGGTGATAAGCAGGTTTCTAGTGAGATAGGCTTTGAGTGAATACACGCTTATGCATCCTTGAGTCGATAACCTTGGCCGCGCCGCGTCTCGATATAATCTTTGCCTAAGCGTTGGCGGAGTCGGTTGACGTACACTTCAATTACATTGCTGTCTTTGATTTGTTCCTCTTCGTAAATACGCTCGCTCAGCTCGGATTTGGACACAATCTTAGTCGGGTTGGCCATTAAATAATGCAACAGGCGATACTCAATCTTAGTGAGCTCGATAACTTCCCCTTCGGCATTGGTCACTGCTTGTTTATCCACATCGAGAGAGACGCCAGCATGTTGCAGCAGATTATCGGCGCGGCCAAAGTGTCGGCGGATCAGCGCTTCTAATCTGGCGAGCAGCTCCTCAACATGGAAAGGTTTACCGAGATAATCGTCGGCGCCGGCCTTAAGGCCATCGACGCGTTCGTGCCAAGCATCGCGAGCCGTAAGAATTAACACTGGCATCAACAGACCCTTTTGACGCCATTGGCTCAGTACGCTTAAGCCCGGCTTACCCGGCAAGCCTAAATCGAGGATCACCGCTTCGAAGGCTTCTTCCTCACCGAGAAAGGCGCCATCGATGCCGTTATTGGCATGTTCAACGGTATAGCCCGCCTTGTTAAGGGCGGGAATGAGGCGAGCTACTAAGTCGGCATCATCTTCAATCAAGAGTAAGCGCATTAGTCGACCTTTTCCTTAAGCCATTCACCCGTTTTGGCATCGATCTTAATCTCATAGACAATGCCATCGTCGCGCAGGATTTCGAGTTCATAGATGATGCGGCCGTGTTTTTGCTCGACCTCAAGGTCGAGCAAACGTCCCTTTAACCGTGATTCATAGCGTTGCATGATGGTGTCGAAGGGTAATACTTTACCCTCCTTCACCCATTCGACCACTTTGTTAGAGAGGTCGTCATCATGGGCTAGACAGCTTGGGCTGTTAATCATCCCAGCGGCCAAAGCCAGGAATATTAACGGTATCTTCATCGAATATGCCCTTCTCTGCGAGGTTGTGGCAATTGCTACATTGGCTGAATGAGCCGACTTTGGGGTTATCTTGCACCATGCGCCTTGGGATCTCATCGTGCTTACGGATAAAAAATGCCTGCTCGGTAATTTTTTGTGGCCCCATATCAACAATTAAAGGTTTGCTATTTTTCATCACCTTACCATTTTGCGCGGCATGTTGAACGAGATATTGCTCAATTCTCGCCGTTGCTTCAGGCGTCAGGCTGGCATCATCACCAAAGTGATTGTTTAGGTTGTTGGTAATTGCCTGCCACTTGTCTGCGGGCAGTAAATTTGCGGGATACGCCATATGGCAGCTGCCACATTCTGCCGAGTATTCTGCATTTTGTGGGATGGCTTGATTCAGCTCGCGACCATCGTCGGCATAACCCGTGCTGGTAAAGGTTAAGCTGAGCCCTACGACGCCTATCGCCAGGGCGAGGGCAGTAAGTGTGGAACCGGCAATCCAGCTTAGGGGATGGGCTTGTTTAGTCATGGTATTTCCTTACGTTTTGCTTACTAAAATGGATGTGGATAACGCCTTTATTGCAAACTTAGCCACAGCAGTACGTCGCCTTTTTCTTGAGGCGTGCACTCGCGTTTAAAGGTCCAGTTACAGTTGCGGTTAAACCATTTCTCAATCTTGGCCGCATCGGTTAAACGGTTACTGGTGAGCGACGGCGCCATGGCCTCAATGGGTTTTCGGGTATTTTGATGCATACCTGGGTCTGTCACTTTGGCGGTGTGACAGCTGGCACAGCTGCGATCCTCACTCTGCTGTAGCCACAGTGCTTGTCCTGCATCGGCGCTAAAGGGGCCTGCACCTTGTGCTTGATATTGTTGCAGTTGTAAGCCAATTCGCTCGGCACTGAGTGGCAAGCTGGCGACCTTGGTATTGGCGGCACTGACATTAACACTGCTGAGCAGTAGCGCAGTGATTGCTAGTCCGATGCTGTGTTTATTCACGTAGTTCATTTCTGACTCCTTTGAACGGTCGAGTTGCGGCGGTTATTGATGTTCATCTTGTTGGATCAGCGGGCGCTGCTTTTTACCTGTCAGCATGGCTCTGACGAGGTTTTCCTTATGCAGCAGGCTGCTGACAATCACGCCGCCGATATGGGTCGCTATTAGAAACAGGCTGAAGTTGGCGAAAAACTCATGTACTTCCTTCAGTGTGCCCTCGGGCCAAGTAGCGAAAAAGCTTGTGGCCAGTGGACCTTGGCCATCGGTGGCATAAAGTGCCATGCCGGAGAAGCCAGTGAACCCTATGCTGAGGATTAGGGCGACTATCATCAGTGCGCCTGCGGGATTGTGGCCGATGTAATCCTTAGCCTTGCCCGTGAAGAGTTCCTTCAGGTAAGTCCAAGCGATGTTCGGACGGGTGACAAAGTTGATAAAACGCGCATGGTGAGTGCCAATCACGCCCCACAACAGGCGAAATACCAGCAGGGTTAAGATGCTGTAGCCGGCGTAACTGTGGATGTTCATCCATTTGTCTTCGCCTTCGGTGAGGTAGGCTAAGGTAAAAAAGCCCACCAATGACCAGTGAAAGATACGGATCAAGGGATCCCAGACGTTGATGTTTTGCTGCATATTTGAGGACATGATCTGTTGCTCCTAAGGTGGTGTGCTTGCAGGCTACTAAAGCCAAACTTAAACGACGCTTAAATTTTGCGGAGTGAACTTGCCCGCTGTTCTGTTGAGTGAACTGGGCAAATAAGTGAGAAATCCATCGAACTAAGCTTGTTAAGGTATTGGTATTAAGCTAGATTTTGCCGCTTCATCTTCGAGAGGTAAGGGAGCAACCTGTTTATGCCAGTCCATCTTTTTAGCCGTCAGCCCGATCGAAAATCTTTTTTAATTTATGCGGTGCTGTTATTTATCATCGAAGTGTTGATCGCCCGTTTTGTGCCTTCGGGATTTATTCGCGGTTTTGTCGGTGACGTGTTAGTCGTGATCCTATTGTTTTGCATGGCGCGCACGCTAGTGCCCGTGGTGAATGCAAAAGGGGAATCAATCAATCGCTTTTGGCACACGCCATGGTTGGCATTGGCTGTGTTGCTGTTTGCCTTCGCTATCGAATTTGGTCAGTATTGGGGCTTAGTGGACAAGCTGGGGCTGGGCGGTAACCGCTTGGCGCGAATTGTGATTGGTAGCCATTTCGACCCACTCGATTTGCTGGCTTATTTTGTGGGATACCTGATATTGATAGGCTTGTATTGGAAGCGAAATTAGCTATTTCAAGGCACAGGAAGGATACAGCATGCAGCCGATAACAGCCTTCACACTGCGAGTGTCCGATACCGAGGCGATCACTCAGCCTTTGTATTTCAATCAGCAAGCTACTGGGGTCAATATTGCGGGAAGGCAGCTTGAGGCCCAGTACCGCTGCACTTTACCCAATGGCACCCAAGGCTATCTACTGCTGACCTCCTACGATTGCCCCTTTGAAGAATCGACTGAGTGCAGCCTGCTCGATGCCAATTTTAAATTAGTAGCGAGTTGCTCCCTCTCGCAGAGTTATCATTCGTTTTTACTCTATGCCCATTGGCCTGTTGCGGATAATGGCCTGCGGCTGCATTACTACGATCAGTTAGTTTGGGATTTGCATATTCTGCCAAGCCGTTTAGGTCGGTTCGGCGGTCCGCGTCTCGCATTTAGCCCCGTAGCCAATCCTGAGTGCGATCCCCGCACGGCAAGCTCGATGGCAGAACTGTCGCAGCGGTTAGCGAATGTCGAGACTGACCGTTAACGTGATACTAAAAAAGGCGTCAGCAATTCGGTTAACCAAGCCATAAATACTTGAAGGCGTTTAGAAAGATGGCGTCTATGGGGATAGAGCAAGCTCACTGGCATTGAGGGCGCTGGGTAATCTGGCAAGATCTCGATCAGTTCGCCAGTTTGAAGATATTTTGCCACCCCAATATTTGGCGCTTGAATAATCCCTAAACCCGCCAGACAGGCCGCGCTGTAGGCATCGGCATTATTGACTGTGATTAGCTTAGGTAAGGCTAGGGCGCAGAGTTCGTGATTATCTTGGCTTAGATACTCAAATCCTGAATCGCTGCCGCCTAACTGGCCAACGTAATGGATGAGCTTATGCCCTTGGCTAAGCTCTTCTATATTCGATGGTTTGCCGTATTTTGCGATATAGCTTGGGCTTGCGCAGTTAAGCATCTTAAAGTGGCCAATCTTTTTAGCGATAACACCTTCTTGCTGCACGCTGCCTACGCGGATCACGCAGTCAAAACCTTCGGCGACGATATCGACCTTGCGGTCGGTACTGCTTAGCTCCAACTCAATTTGGGGATATTGCTCAATAAAGTCAGGAAGATGGGGAAGCACTAAGTTACGCGCAATCCCTGTGGACATATCGACTCTTAAGCGACCCGAAACTTGCGTCGCCTGCAGCTGGAAAAGACTTTCTAATTCTTGATAGTCGGTGAGCAAGTTTTTACAGCGCTCATAACAACTTATGCCATCTTGGGTGAGGCGCACAGTACGAGTGGTACGTTGTAGTAAACGTGCACCTAACGCGGTTTCGAACTGAGCTACCACATTCGACACATGGGTTTTCGACAGACCTAGGCTGATACTGGCTTGAGTAAAACTCTCTAATTCAGCCACCCGCATAAAAATTTGCATGGCTTGCAGTCTATCTTGCATCGCAATTGTTCTCTAATGGCTAACAGTCTTGCCATTTATAGTGTGTTTATCCCTCTTTGTGCAAGTAATAAGCTGTGTGCTGTGGAATCGCCATGTTGTGCGGCGGCATTAACATAGATGAATGAAGAGGATACACAATGAACACAACTCCCATCGCGCTGATCACCGGTGCAAGCCGTGGCTTAGGTAAAAATGCGGCCCTGACCTTAGCCGCACAAGGTGTTGATATTATTCTAACTTACCAAAGTAATGCCGCTGCGGCCGCTGAGGTGGTTGCGGAAATTGAATGGTACGGACGCAAGGCTGTCGCGTTACCGTTAGATGTGGGTGATAGCCAGTCCTTTAGTGATTTTTCTCAACGCGTTAAAACCGCACTCGAACAGACTTGGCAGCGGGATAGTTTTAACTATCTAGTTAATAATGCTGGGATTGGTATCCATGTTCCCATGGCTGAAACTAGTATGGAGCAGTTCGATACTTTGATGAATATTCATGTCAAAGGGCCTTTCTTTTTAACTCAGGCACTGCTGCCTCTGCTTGCCGATAATGGCAGTATTATCAATGTCTCTACGGGGTTAACGCGCTTTGCTGTTCCGGGATTTGGTGCCTACGCCACCATGAAAGGCGCGGTCGAAACCATGACCAAATACTGGGCGAAGGAGCTTGGTCCACGCGGGATTCGTGTTAATGTGCTGGCTCCCGGTGCAATCGAAACGGACTTTGGCGGTGGTGCGGTGCGGGATAATCCACAGATGAATGAGTTTTTAGCGCAGCAAACGGCGTTGGGGCGGGTGGGGTTACCCGAGGATATTGGCGGTGCAATCAGTGTCTTGTTGTTACCCGCTGCGGCGTGGATAAACGCACAACGTATCGAGGCTTCTGGCGGTATGTTCTTATAGTTCAACGCGCTAAAAATAAAGAAAGGGCCAATGGCCCTTTCTTGTTATCAAGGCAAGGTTTCTGCTCGGTTAGAAGAACCCGAGCGGATTGATATCGTAACTCACCAAGAGGTTTTTGGTGTTTTGATAGTGATTGAGCATCATCTTGTGGGTTTCACGGCCGATGCCTGATTTTTTATAACCGCCAAAGGCTGCATGGGCAGGGTAGGCGTGGTAGCAGTTTATCCAAACACGACCAGCCTGAATGCCGCGACCCATACGTTGGGCACGGTTCATATCCCGTGTCCACACACCTGCGCCTAGGCCATATTCAGTGTCATTGGCGATTGCCAAAGCTTCGGCTTCATCCTTGAAGGTGGTGACCGAAATAACCGGACCGAAGATTTCCTCTTGGAAAATCCGCATCTTATTATGGCCTTTCATGATCGTTGGGCTGATGTAATAGCCTTTACTTTGCTCGCCCTCGAGTTGGCAGAGTGAGCCACCTAAGAGCACCTGCGCGCCTTCATCTTTACCGATCGCGAGATAGCTTAAGATCTTATCGAACTGTTCTTGGGAGGCCTGTGCGCCCACTTGGGTTGCAGTATCCAGCGGGTTGCCCTGCTTGATGGTTTGCGCACGGGCGAGCACTTTTTCGATAAAGCGATCGTAAATCGACTCTTGGATCAGCACCCTTGATGGGCAAGTACAGACTTCGCCTTGGTTGAAGAAGGCCAGCAACATACCTTCGACGGCCTTATCTAAATACTCGTCTTCGTGGTCCATCACATCGGCGAAATACAGGTTAGGCGATTTACCGCCGAGTTCGACGGTCGATGGGATCAGTGATTCGGCGGCACATTTTAAGATGTGGTAACCGACTTCGGTGGAGCCAGTAAAGGCCAGTTTAGCGATACGTTTGCTGGTGGCGAGGGCTTGGCCCGCTTCGGCGCCAAAACCGTTGACGACGTTAAGGATGCCGGGCGGCAGCAGATCTTCAATCAGTTCGAGTAGCACAAGGATAGAGACGGGCGTTTGCTCGGCGGGTTTGAGCACCACACAGTTACCTGCGGCGAGCGCAGGGGCGATTTTCCATGCCGCCATCAACAGCGGGAAGTTCCACGGAATGATTTGCCCGACGACACCTAAAGGTTCAGGGAAGTGATAGCTGACGGTGTTGCCATCAATATCAGCAGCACTGCCTTCCTGTGCTCGAATGCAGCCAGCGAAGTAACGGAAATGGTCTACAAACAGAGGCAAGTCGGCGTTGAGAGTTTCACGCACCGCTTTGCCGTTTTCCCAGGTTTCGGCAACGGCTAAGTATTCGAGATTTTGCTCAACGCGATCGGCGATACGCAGCAGTAAATTCGCACGCTCGGTGACCGAGGTTTTTCCCCAAGCGTCCTTAGCGGCGTGGGCGGCATCGAGCGCCAGTTCGATATCGCGGTAGTCGGAGCGGGGAATTTTACAGAAGTTTTGACCATTAACGGGGGAGCGATTATCGAAGTATTCGCCGTTGACTGGGGCGACCCATTTACCACCGATAAAGTTGGCGTATTTTTCCTTAAAGTTAACGATGGCACCAGCGGTTCCAGGTTGAGCATAGATCATAGTGTTTTCCTTCTGTGACTGCCGAATACGCTAAATGTGCAGCGTCTCAGCAAAGGGTCTTGTTGAAATAGGTTTTAGCACTGTTGTTATTTTTATCCTTTGCCAATCGAGTTGACTGACAAAGTTGTTGATTAAGTTGGTGTTCTCTTACGCAACACTTGAGTACTGCGTATAAACGGATATCGCAAGGACAGTGCCAAACTGGCAGGAGTTGTACACTTGTTGAGCTAACAGTATGATGAAAAGCTAATTTTGCAGATCCCAAACAATAGGGGCATTCACGGAAGGAAAGGTGCCCTGTGGTCATTTTGTCATCCAACGACACACCATAGGTGTGCCGAAATGGAACAGCGCTCGGGGAGCATGGCTATGACAGTAAAACCGCATTTCCCAACCACACAGGCATGGTTAGCCGATTCATGGCAGCGCAGCTTAGGTGCTGGCTTATCAGAGTTTCGTGCTGGTGAGGATCTCAGGCTCACGCGCGCTGAACTCAAACATAAACATGAGCAATATCAGCAACTCATCGAATTAGTACAATCCCATGCCTTACCGCTGTTTAATCAACTGATGGCGCACTCCAATAGTCGATTATTGCTCTCCGATGCCGACGGTTATGTGCTGAAACATTGGGGTGTGAGCCGCTATTCCAGTAAGTTAGCGGATGTAGCGCTTGATATTGGGGTTAACTGGCTTGAACAGTATAAAGGCACCAATGCCATAGGGACGGCGCTCACGGCTAAGCAGGCGGTTTCAGTGGTTGGCGAGCAGCATTTTATCCGCCAAAATCGTTTTATGAGTTGTACTGCTTGCCCGATTTTTTCACCCCAAGGCGAGATGCTCGGAGTGCTCGATATCACCAGTGAGCAACAGCGGCATTCACAGCAGACCTTAATGTTAGTGTCGAGTCTGGCGCAGCAGGTCGAAACGGCGCTGCTGTGTCATCTGCCCGATAGCCATTATCGGATTGATTTAGCCGCCGAGCCGAGTTTATTAAGTTCTGGCTGGCAAGGCATAGTGATCGCTGACAGTGATGGGCGAATTGTGGGTTGTAATCCCATGGCAAAACAATTGCTGAGTCAAGCCAAGCTGGGCGATAGCCTAGAGCTGCATTTGGGAGATAGCTGGGCGCGAGCGGGGGGCTTCAATCGGGATTTGGCCCTGCACTTACAGACTCAGGCGTTGGGTGCTACGCAGACCAAAAGTGCGAAGACGATTCAAGATAAGCCGCAGAGTCAATTGGGAGTAAGGTTTCGCGATCCTTTGCTTGAGCGGGCTTGGCAGCAAGCGAATAAAGTCATCACTAAACAAATCCCTTTGCTGGTGCTCGGTGAAACTGGGGTGGGTAAAGAGCAGTTTGTCAAAAAGCTCCATGCCCAGAGCTCGCGCCGGGCGCAGCCGTTAGTGGCGGTGAATTGCGCCGCCTTGCCCGCGGAGTTAGTTGAGTCTGAGTTATTTGGCTATCAGGCAGGGGCTTTTACTGGCGCTAATCGAACTGGTTTTATCGGTAAGATCCGCCAAGCCCACGGTGGTTTTTTGTTCCTCGATGAAATTGGCGAGATGCCGCTGGCGGCGCAAAGCCGGTTACTCCGGGTGCTGCAGGAGCGTGAGGTCGTTCCTGTCGGCAGTAATCAAAGTGTTAAGGTCGATATTCAGATCATCGCCGCGACCCATATGGATTTAGAGTCGCTGGTGTCGCAGGGATTGTTCCGTCAGGATTTGTTTTATCGCCTGAATGGATTGCAGGTGCGCTTGCCTGCGCTGCGTGAGCGGCAGGATATTGAGCGCATCATCCATAAATTACACCGCCGTCACCGCAGCGGCCCACAAACCCTGTGTGCTGAATTATTGGCGCAGCTGATGCGTTACGATTGGCCCGGCAATCTAAGGGAGCTGGATAACCTAATGCAGGTGGCGTGTTTAATGGCCGAAGGTGAGGTTGTACTCGAGATCAATCATCTCCCCGATTACCTTGCTCAAAAGCTAATGGATCTGGCGTTTGAGCCGCACACCTTAACTGAGGTTGTTGAAGCCGAAACCACGGCGCATCCGCACGAACTGGCCGAGTCTAGCTCCGCCACCATCGACTCGCTCCATGGAACCATAAATCTGAACGTGTTGCAGGCTTACCGCGCCTGCGAGGGCAATGTGAGCCAATGTGCTAAGCGTTTGGGGATTAGTCGTAATGCCTTGTATCGCAAATTAAAACAGCTCGGTATTAAGGACTAACGGTAGTTGACTGTTGATAATATAAGCCCCGCTGACGGTGTTAGCGGGGCTTATGTTTTTAGGTCGGTAAACTGATATTGACTTCAAGGCCGTGGGGCTGACGATTCTCGGCTCTGATTTTGCCTTTATGGGCGCTAATGGCTGCTTCGGTAATGGCGAGTCCTAGGCCCCAACCACCGCTTTCCCGCTGCCTTGCCGAATCGGGGCGATAGAAGGGTTTAAAAATCGCTTCAAGTTCAGCAGGATCTATCCCCGGGCCATCGTCTTTAATGGTGATCTGTACTTGGCCGCTGGCTTGGCTCGCGCGCAGGTGGATATCGCTCTGGGCATAACGAATCGCGTTGCGCAGCAGGTTTTCTATCGCGCGAGACAGGGATTTGGGGTAATGGCTGAGTTCGATGGCTTCATCGATATCGATAGTGATCTTTTTGCCCTGTTGATCGGCTTCAAATTCGGCATCGTCCAATACTTGGCTTAACGACTCGGCTAAGCCAAGGCGTACCTTGGTCTCATTGGTGCTAAGTTTGACCCGCGATAGCTCCAGCAGCTCGGCAATCAGTTGTTCTAATTGCTCGGCCTCGTAGGCAATGCGGTCGGTTTCTGTAGTTTGTTGGCCTTTCTTACGGGCCAGTGCCAGTGACAATTGCAGGCGGGTCAGTGGGGTGCGCAGTTCGTGGGAAATATCACCCATTAATCGCTGTTGATTTTTGACCATGGCCTCAATCGAGTCAGCCATGCTGTTAAACGCAGTGGCGAGTTGGCCGATTTCATCGTTACGTTGGGTGGTTGCCTTATCTACCCGATTACTGAGATCACCTTCGGCGAGGGCATCTGCACTTTTCTTGAGTGAACTGAGTGGCTTACCCAAATGCCAAGCGAGTAGGGCGCAGAGTAATCCCGACATCAGTATGGCCAAACTGAGGGTGAGTAGTTTGTTTTCGATGAAGAAGAAGAACCAGGGCCGAGGATGAATATCTGGCAGTCGACCATAGAGAAAATAGGTTTCTCCCTCCAGAGTAAATTGGTGTGGGCCAAATACTAATTCATCTTTAAATTGGTGGCTAATTGGCTGTTTTTCTTCATCGGCCATCAGCATAAAACTGCGTACACCACGGCTGATTCTATTGGTGTTAATCACTTGGCCTTGGCTATTGGTGAGATACAGCCGCAGCGGTTTGCCTTCCATATCTCGATGCCTCTCCCAGCGGCGCAGAAAATCGGACTTAAGCAGAGTTGGATTTTCTTGAATGCGCTGCGCTACGGTCGCCAGTACTTTTTGCAGGTGGGGCGGTATTGGGGCGCGGTCGTGATTTTGTTGCAACAAAGGCAACAGCCCGACTAAGGCAATAATCAACGAACTACAGAGCCAAAATCCGAGCAGTAATTTGATAAATAAGCGATTAGGCACAGTTGTTCCCGCCGTTATGGTAACCAGATATAACCTTTGCCACGAATAGTTTTCACCCTGGGTCTGCCATCGCTGCGCTCGGGAAGTTTTTTACGTAGATTCGAGAGGTGCATGTCTAGGCTGCGATCGAATGGCATCAATTTTTTACCCAGCACAATTTCATTGAGCTCTTCTTTATTCATCAACTCGCCAGCATGGAGCGCTAAGGTGTGCAGTAGGGTAAATTCTGTGCCCGTGAGGATGATCAGTTGCTCATTGCAGTAGGCTTCTTGGCGTGAGGGATCTAAGCGTAAATCACCAAACTCCTGCGCCGGGGTGGCGTGAATTTCTTGGGCGGTTAAGTGTGAGCGGCGAATAATGGCGCGAATACGGGCGATAAGCTCCCTGTCATTGAAGGGCTTAGGTAAATAGTCATCGGCACCGATCTCAAGCCCTACCACTCGGTCAATTTCATCACCTCTGGCGGTGAGCATCAGCACTGGAGTTTGCTTGTGTTGGCGCAGGGCGCGCAGCACTTCAAAACCGTTTAATTTAGGTAACATCACATCGAGTAAGATCAGATCGTAATCCCCTGCAAGGGCCAGTTCTAGGCCTTGCTTGCCATCGTAGGCTAACGTGAGTTTAAACCCTTCGAGTTCGAGTAATTGTCCAAGGAGTTCTGATAAACCGAGATCATCATCGATTAATAATATCCGACTCATAGTGTTCCTTAATCTGGGTGAACGGGTGCTGCAAACCGGCATGGGCTCAGTAAATCGCAGGCACTTTTAGTACTTTGCCTGAGTATACCCCTTTTGATGTCAATTGCTGTGTAGCAATGTAAGCCAAAGTAAAGAATAGAGAATCTGTTTTACCTAAGCGAGTTCCAGAGTCGAGTTTCTGCTCCTTAAGGTGGTTCGGGTATGGTTATTGGCGCAACTTTACACTGATTTACTCAGGTCACGACCTCACTTACATATGAGGCTTTAGACTGTTATCGTCGAAAGTGATTCGGCTTTTAAAAGGGTCGTCACTATTTCTTATCTTTACAACATGAAGTTGAATTATTGAGGTTAATATGATGAAAACATTATCTCCTTTAAAAGCAGGTCTATTTGCCATCTTAGCAAGCTCCGCAGTATTGGCGACAGCAGTGAGTGCTGAGCCTAGCCAAGGCTGTGATCATTCTCGTGGTGAGTTTCATAAACGTGGCGATCGCATGGAGCATGATGGCATGCATAGAATGTTCGAAGGATTAGACTTAACTGATGCACAAAAAGCAGACATTAAAAAACTGTTTGCTGAGCAACGTGCAGCACGTAGTGATGATAGACCTTCGAAGGAAGAGCGTTTAGCGCACCGAACTGAAATGCATGGGTTGATCACCTCGGCCACCTTCGATGAGGCGCAAGCTAAGGCACTGCTGAGTGCTCAGCAGGAAAAACGTCTAACGCAAGCGATTGAAAGGATGAAGATGCAGAATCAAATTTACAATCTGCTGACGCCCGAGCAACAAGCTAAGTTTAAAGCGCGATTTGAAGCACAAGCTGCTAAAGAACCTCGCAGTTAAGCTTGTAAGCTGATATACAATAGGGTCATAGCTTCCCGATATAGACCCCTATGACTGAAACTTCCCAATACGATTTTTGGGTCAAATTAGCTAGTCGCGCTTCCGTGGCTACTGCTTTGACCCTTATCACAATCAAACTGTTAGCTTGGTTGTATTCCGGTTCTGCCAGTATGTTGGCATCCTTGACGGATTCATTCGCCGATGCACTCGCTTCGATTATCAATTTTATTGCCATTCGCTATGCTCTCGTTCCCGCAGATCATGACCACAGATATGGTCACGGTAAAGCTGAGCCATTAGCCTCGCTAGCGCAATCGGCTTTTATTATGGGTTCGGCATTTCTGTTGCTATTTTATGGCGGCGAACGTTTGCTAAATCCTTCACCCGTTGAAAATGCCACCTTAGGCGTAGTGGTTTCTGTAGTCGCAATTGTGCTGACACTCGCCTTAGTTTTGCTGCAAAAACGGGCGCTAGCGGCAACGAATAGCACTGTGGTTGAAGCCGATTCGTTGCACTATAAGTCAGATTTATTTCTCAATGCCGCAGTGCTTTTAGCACTCATATTGTCTCAATATGGCTGGTGGTGGGCGGATGGTCTATTTGCAGTACTGATTGCCTGTTACATAGGCCGGCAGGCTTTTGATTTAGGTTACCGCTCGATTCAAGCATTGTTAGATCGTGAGTTAGATGAAGAAACCCGCCAGCGGATAAAACAAATTGCTAAGGAAGATCCAAGAGTATTAGGGCTTCATGATTTACGGACGCGCCAAGCAGGTAAAACCATTTTTATTCAATTCCATTTGGAGTTAGACGGCCATTTAAGCCTAAACGAGGCCCACAGTATTGCCGATACCACAGGGCTTAGGGTAAAGGCCGCCTTTGAAGATGCCGAGGTGATTATTCACCAAGATCCCGTACAAGTGGAGCCAATGACTCAATAACCGCGGTAAAACACTAAAGCGATTATTGACATACCAAAGGAGTGGTTATGCCATGGATGCAGCGGCAGTCTCACCTGTTTGATGCTAATACGCGGCTCATCTGCCGTTATCATCGATTGTCGACTCGCTTTGAGTTGATTGCCGAGCATGTCCCCAGCGCGAGCGGGGGACTTGACTCAAACCTCTCTGATCATAATCTAGTGAATCTTCCTATGGGCGTTTGGAGCGAGCTTATCCTGCGTCAATCCTTATATTATTGGCCGAGAATTATTCCGTTCAATATTGCGCAGCGGGAGTATCGACTACATGTTTGGCCATTATTAATGTGGCGCAGCCGGGTAATTTGTGCACTATCGGGAAAAGTCATGATTAGTGAATGCCTCGATGAGCGAAAACGTCGTTCCCTTATTCGTTGGTGTTATTTCGCGATTATGAATGTATTGCGAGTCGTTAGTTAATGCTTAAGTCTCTTTTCATACATGCTCGTTTTATTTAAAGCTGAATGCTTTCTGTATAAAGTGTATTTAGCCTTTACAAACTATTACTCTTATTTTGTGTTTGTTATATTATTCGCGGCGTTTACTACTTAGGTTAACTCATTAGGGAAATGTAATGAAAAAACTATCTTTAGTTGCGGGTTCTTTACTAGCAGTATTAGTGACAGGCCAAGCTGTAGCGGCAGCTGACACCACAGGTTTTTATGTGGGTGGTGCACTAAATCGCGTGACTGTTGATGTGCTTGATGATGGAGAAACAGGGACAGGTTTCGGTGTATACGGTGGTTACAACTTTAACGAATGGTTTGGTTTAGAGGCGAATTTATTTGCAACTGGCGATTTAGGCGATAAGGATGTCGATATTTCTGCGGGTGCACTTACTTTTACACCTAAGTTTACTATGCAAATCAATGATATGTTCTCAGCTTATGCAAAGGTCGGTGTTGCATCTATGGCTATGAATATTGACGGTTTTGGTTTTGATGAAGATTTCACAGGCTATGGCTGGACCTACGGTGTTGGTATTAACGCTGCTGTGACAGAGCATTTAAATGTTCGCTTGAGTTACGATGTTACTAGCGGTGATTTAGACGCTGACCACAATTATTTAAATGTGAAAGATATCGATACCGATATTAAACAACTGGCGATTGGTGTGCATTACCAGTTCTAATTATTTAGATTAAATCTAAATAATAAAAAAGGGATAGTGATATCCCTTTTTTGCTTTTAAATGGATGGTTAATCCATAGACAATTCTTTCAGTTTTCGCGTTAAAGTATTTCTTCCCCAGCCTAAACGTTTTGCCGCTTCTTGTTTATGCCCTTGTGTATGTCGCAATGCGGTTTCGAGTAATATGCGCTCAAAGGCAGGCTGTACTTCGGTTAATAAATCGCTATTTCCCTCAGACAGTTTTTGGTCGATCCACTCGGTGAGTGCCGATTGCCAATCTTGGCTGCCTTTCGCCATTGGATTAATACTGGTAGGTTCCTTAAGTAACTCGGGCGGCAAGTCTTGGGGCAGGATTTCTTGTCCTGAGGCCATGACGGTGAGCCAGCGACAAGTGTTCTCGAGTTGTCTAACGTTGCCCGGCCATGGCAATTGCGATAGCTTAGCGGCGGTCTCCTTGGTGAGGATTTTGGCTTCGACACCAATCTCCTTGGCGGCGGAGGCTAAAAAGTGGCTAGCAAGCTGAGGAATATCCTCACGGCGTTGTGACAGCGGTGGTAAATGGATACGAATCACATTGAGGCGGTGGAATAAGTCTTCCCTAAATCCGCCTTTTAGGACTAATTGCTCAAGATCTTGGTGGGTGGCAGCAATGATGCGCACATCCACTTGTACAGCACTGTGGCCGCCGACTCGATAAAACTGTCCATCGGCGAGAACCCGTAGCAAACGAGTTTGCACGTCTAGCGGCATATCGCCTATTTCATCTAAAAACAGGGTGCCGCCGTTAGCTTGCTCAAAGCGCCCTTGACGCACGTTAGCCGCACCAGTAAAGGCGCCTTTTTCATGGCCAAATAGTTCTGATTCGATTAAATCCTTGGGAATCGCCGCCATATTCAAGGCGATAAAAGGTTTATCTTTACGCGGACTGTGCTTATGCAGTGCGCCTGCGACTAGCTCTTTACCTGTGCCTGATTGGCCATTGATCAGCACGCTGATTGAAGAACGCGATAACCTACCAATGGCACGAAACACCTCCTGCATCGCGGGGGCTTCACCGATAATTTCGGGGGTTTTGACTTGAGTTTCCTGCGCAACTGGCGTTGGACTTTGCTCTGTTGCATGGGTCAGCGCACGCTCAACGAGGGAAATTGCCTCATCAATATCAAAGGGTTTTGGCAAATACTCAAACGCCCCAGCTTGATAGGCACTCACGGCACTGTCTAAGTCCGAATGCGCCGTCATGATGATAACGGGAATATGCGGATAGTGGATTTGCAGTCTTTCAAGCAGAGTTAAGCCATCGGTGCCCGGCATACGGATATCCGAGACGATGACCCTTGGTTGGGCAATCTCTAATGCTTGCCAAAGTGATTCGGCCGCAGCAAAGCTGGCGGTGCTGAGTTTAGCGCCTTGGAGCGCTTTTTCGAGCACCCAACGTATTGAGCTATCATCGTCGAGGATCCACACTTGTTCACTGATTCGCATTTTGCTTCCTCATACGGTATGTGTTGGTTTTGCTTAATTATTTTGCGCTTAAAATCGGTAGAGAGATAATAAATTCTGTGTGTCCTGGGCTGGAGACGCAATCAATTCTGCCCGAGTGTAATCTGGCAATGTTGTGGGCAATCGATAGACCCAGCCCAGAACCTTGCTCACGGCTGGTGACCATGGGATAAAAAAGTGTGTCCATGAGCTCAGGCGGAATGCCTGGGCCATTGTCGATAATGGACAGGGTCAGTACGAGCTTGTGGCGCTGCGAACCGATAGTGACCTGATGTTGCGTGCGGGTGCGGATCAGGATTTCGCCACCTGTATGCTCAAGGGCTTGCACCGCATTCTGCAAAATATTCAGCACGGCTTGCTGCATTTGATCTGGGTCCATCTCGATATCGGGAATCGAGGGATCATAATCCCGCTTCAACTGGATATTGGCTGGCAGTGCGATCTCCACCAGCTTGTACACTTTTTGCACCACTTGATGAATGTTATGTAGGCTATGTTGAGTGGGGCGCTGCGGGCCAAGCAGTCGGTCGACTAAGCTACGCAGCCGATCAGCTTGTTCGATGATGAGATTGGTAAATTCCTTTTGCGCGGGATCGTCGAGTTCCCGCGAGAGCAATTGCGCTGCGCCACGCAAGCCGCCTAAGGGGTTTTTAATCTCATGGGCTAAGTTACGCACTAAGAATTGTGCCGCCTGCTGCTGTGCATCTTGGCTAAGTTGCTGGTGGATACGTCGTTGTTGGTCGACTTGCCTAAGTTCAAGCAGGCTCAGCTGTGCTTCATCCTCGAGCGGGATCAGTGTCAGATCGACTGTGTGATGCTGGGCATCTAAGGTGACTAACGTCGCGGTGTTAACGGTGAGACTTTGCCCAGCCTTTACCGCATCGCTAAGGAGCTGAGCGTCGACACCGAGCGCTTGATAATGCTCGGGTAATGCTTGTTCGACTAGCCTGTGGCTACCGACACCTAACAGTTGCTCTGCAGCGGCGTTGGCATAACAAGGCTTAAGATCCTTATCGATGACCAGTACCGCGGTCACTAAATGATTGAGCAGAGTCTCTTTATCCATCTACCGTTCCTGAAAATAGGGTTGCACCCTTATGTTGCACCGATTTGGTGCATGCTGCAACTCGACTTCGTCAAACGGCTTAATGTATTGCTTACAGCCTAACTAATTATTATTAAACAACTTAATTTGATTTTGGTTGCTTTTTAGGTGCTGGAGTCATCGCCGCTTGATGAAGAAATATCTTTCTTGGTGAGCTAGATGCAAAGACTTTGCCGTTTTGAGTCATCGCATCGACAACAATGGTATGTTCACCTCTGTCGATATTGTTCAACTGAAATGTGCCGCCAATTTGGGGTTGGCCGATGGCTTTACCATCGAGTTTAAGGGCCATCAAATATTGGCTCTTGATTTCAGGGGTGACTGTGGCTGTGACTTGGAAATCGCCATTATTATCCCTGACGGTTTCCTCTTCTTCGGGGGAAGTTATGACGACTTGGTATTTGGTTTGTTCAATGGCTTGCGAATCATTTGTATCAGGGTTTACGGGGGGAAGGGTAATTTGGTTTAGCGTTTTTTCTTTTAATTCAACAATCTCAGCATTTGGATGTGGCTCATCGGAATAATGAACTTTACCGTCCTTATCGACCCACTTATATACTGTTGCCTGCGCGAATAAGCTAAGCAGCACTAAGCTGATGAGAGTAAAGAAACGCATGCAAAAATCCTTTTATCAGTAAGATAAGATTATCCAAGAGTAGTCGTTTTTTCATCAAAAATCATGGTGTTTGTGCATCAGTAATGAGGATTTATCGGCGATAAACGGGTTTACAAGATGACAAGGTGTGACTGAATGATGTCGCTAACGCCATTACAAATATTTCTTTAAAACTTGATGCCCCTAAGTGTGAGTACCCTTTGCCCCGTTTGAGGGAATATCAACGCACCATTATGGTGCGTTGATAGTGTAAAGTCTCACGGCAGCATGGGATTGCAGAGATGTGAGATTGAGCTATAAGGCGAGGGTTAAAATATCGCGGCTCATGGCGGGATCAATATTGCCATGTTCACCTAAAGCAACCATGCCATGTTTCTCGAGTTGAGCAACAACCGCATCGACAGCTTCTTTACCTAAATCATAGCCAGATAAGTGCGTTGCAATGCCCATGGCTTCGAAAAATGCTTGGGTTTTCGCAATCGCGGCCTCGATTCGTTCGTCTTCGGAGCCTGTGGTGATATGCCATACTCTGTCTGCAAATTGCAGTAATTTTTCACGCTTAGCCGTTTTTGTGCAGCGTAATAGTGCTGGCAATACAATGGCTAAGGTACGGGCATGGTCAATATCATAGAGTGCGGTGAGCTCATGGCCAATCATGTGAGTTGCCCAATCATGCGGAACGCCTGTGGCAATCGTGCCATTGAGTGCCATAGTCGCGACCCACATCAAGTTAGCGCGGATATCGTAATCTTCAGGCTTTGTGAGTGCTTGCGGGCCTAATTCAATCAAAATTTGCAGTAAACCTTCGGCAAATCTGTCCTGTACCGCGGCATTGACTGGGTAAGTGAGATATTGCTCGGTGATATGCACAAACGCATCGACAACACCGTTCGCCACTTGTCTTTCCGGTAGGGTAAAGGTTTTGGTGGGATCGAGGATGGAGAATTGTGGATACACTAAATCGTTACGGAATGGCAGCTTTGCTTTCAAAGATTTACGGGTCACCACACTGGCATTGTTCATCTCTGAACCTGTGGCCGGTAGGGTTAATACCGAGCCAAATGGCATGGCTTTGGTCACCTTGGTGCCCCAGCTCGTGAGAATATCCCAAGGCTCGCCTTCAAATACCGCAGCCGCGGCAACAAACTTAGTGCCATCGATGACCGAACCGCCACCAACGGCGAGTAAGAAGTCGATATGTAATTCACGTACTTGCGCGACCGCTTGCATCAGAGTTTCGTAGGTTGGATTGGGTTCGATCCCCTCAAATTCGACCACAAAACGATTTCCAAGCGCTTGTTTTACTTCAGCTAAGGTACCTGTTCGTTTGGCGCTGCTGCCGCCAAATAGCACCATCACTCTGGCATTGCTAGGCACTAAGGTGTCGATTTCAGCTATGGTATTTTTACCAAAATGAATACGAGTTGGATTGTAGTAGGTGAAATTAAACATACTGCTATTTGTCCTATGGTTGGAAAATGAATTTAGTAGACCAGTCGTCTATATTGGTTTGGCTACTAAATGATAAATCAAGCCGACGAGGCGATATTTCATTGTTCATTAACGGGTTGCTGATTAATTGGTGTGCCAGTGTTGCTGGCATTAACCCATGGTTTTGGTCTTTAAAATAGATTCGGTCATTGCAAGGGCGCGCTCTAAAGCTGCGCGGCTGTGGCCGAGTTTATTCATCAAACTGGCGCCGAGCCACATGTGATACAACAACTCTGCTGTTGCCTGAGCATCCTGTTCACAGATGGATTTATCGGTAATCCCCACTTGAATGCACTGGGTTAAGCGCTCAATGATGCCAGCCGACCCCTTTAAAAGCACAAGGCGCATAGCCTCAGAGAGATCGGCCACCTCAGCACTTAACTTAACGACTAGGCATTTTTGATCGATACAGCCGTCCTGCTGCACGTGCAACCATCTTTGCCAGTATTGCATTTGGCGATCAAAGCCAGAGAGCTGTGGGTTGGCAAATAAGCTATCAAGCTCTGTTTGGTATTGCTCAAAATAACTGGTTAACAGTGCCTCACCGAATTGCTCTTTGGATTCAAAGTAATGGTAAAACGAGCCTTTTGGTACTTGGGCGGTCTTGAGTAATTGGGCTAATCCTAGACACGAAAAGCCTTGCTTAACGATCAGCGAGTAACCGACGTCGAGAATATGCTGACGGGTTGATTGGGTTTCTGTTTTCATGGCGAAGGAGTCTATAGCAAATTAGACCAGTCGTCTAGTGGTTGGTTTTTATACAGATGTATTGTGTAAACAGCGGAATGCTCAGTTGACTAAGCATTCCATCGACTTGAACGCTATAGATAGCTGCAGCAATATTCTGCTATGTCGCTATTGCGAATTTTAAAGCTGACATTGGCCGCAAGCTCAAACTGGCTGCCTTCGCTAAAGGTTTGCCAGGTTGTGTTATTTGGTAGTAACACCTCGAAACTGCCGCTGGTAACCTGCATGATTTCCCCTTGAGAGGTGGAAAACTCGTATTCTCCTGGAAGCACTACGCCTAGGGTTTGTTTACTACCGTCACTGAAAAATACACTGCGGCTAGCGACCTTACCCTCAAAGTAGATATTGGCTTTTTTGGCTACTGCTACTTGCTCAATTCGTTCCATCTCGTGCTCCAATTACTTTATGCTTATGAATATGTATGCAATTCAAAGTTATTTTAATTCTGTCGTCAATATGATTTTTTGCTCTTTAGCTGCTTAATAAATAGGATGTTGTGCACGCAGGATTTGTTTTTGGTGTAAGTGCATAAACTTTCTTACTTATTCTATGTTATTACTCGTTGGTGCTGGCATACCCAATAAAATAATCTGGCTTAGCAACCATAGTGCAGGTGATGGCTGGATGAATGAAGTACTTTATATTAGGTTCAAGACTTCTGATAGAGCTCCATTATGCTTCGCCTTGCCTAAAGCACTTTGAACTCGTGCTGAATGAACAGATGTTTAATGCCATTGGTATTAGGGCGTGTTGACGTTTCGAGATTAGATTTTGTTCGTTCTGGCAAGCACGTGCTCGCGAAACGAGGAATGATGTGTCGTTATTCTACTGAAACGTCAACACGCCCTAGTAGAGGAATACAGTGCAGTGATAAGCCTAGCCGCTTCCTGAAGAGAGAGTTTATTGGCTTAGTAAATCAACTTGGTTATCGGTAAGCAATATCAAAAGCAGATCCTTGCCATTGGAGGCCGCGAATGTCACAGAGCTGTCTGTTATGCATCCGCCAGAAGTGATTCTCTGGCGGATTTTTTCTTAAATGTTCTCGGTTATCGTTTACGCCAGATCGTCATTTCTGAGAGGGAATGTTGGAACTTGCGTTTAGTCTCACGGATAACAAAGGGGATTTCCTTAACCGCGACTAGCTCAAATTGGCCGATCAAGGTTTCGGTCAACCCATCTAAAGTGGTGAAATTTTCTCCTTTCACTTTAATACCTCCGAGCCATTTCTCTTTTGGTGTGTAATCCTCAAGCCAAGTATAAGGTGATGCAATCACTAGGTAGCCACCTTGGTTAATGCGTTGGCCAATACTGGTGAGGAAATGTTTGGGATCGTTCAACCTGTCGATAAGGTTTGAGGCATAAACTAAGTCGTAACCTGTGTAGATCGGCTTAAGATTACAGGCATCACCTTGCATGAAGTTGACTTTTTTGGCTTCTTCCTGGTAGCCCAGTTTAGCAAGGCTGACACTCTTAAACTCTTGTAAATCGCCCTCGGTGCGGATGGTATAGCGTTTTTCGCCTTGTTCAGTCAGCGCGTAGGCTTGTTGAATAAAACGAGCCGAAAAATCGATACCGTCAACATGGTCGAACACTTTAGCTAACTCAAAGCTGGCTCGGCCCACCGAACAGCCGATGTCTAATGCCTTCGCGGTATGCTCAAGTTGGATTTCGTTTAACGCCTGTTGAACGCCATTAACGCAGAAATTCGGGACGCCAAAATATTGAGCGCCATAATGGAATTCTAAATATTGAGAAATCAGTTCATCGGTTTCGTACACATTAACCTCGGCCATTTGCTCTGGGTTTTGCAGGGACTCCACATAACGAAATCCGGCATGTTGGTAGAAGTGACGGCGAAACGCGTAGCGAGAGGCTGCAATGGCTTCATTGCCCGTCGAGATCCAAGAGCCCCCTTTAATCAGGTTATGTTTACCATCGAAAGTTGGCGTTGAAAAATCATCGTAGAGTGGATGCACTGCAAAGCCATTAAAACCATCGATAGCAGTTTCGGTCCATTGCCAGACATTACCGACAATGTCGTAAAATTCATTATGTTTAAAGCGATTTACCGGACAAGAAGAGGCGTAGTAGGCCAGCGAGATATTCCCTGGCACTTCTTGCCAGTCGGGGGCATCGGTTGGAATATTTTCTCGCAGAATATACCATTCCGCCTCAGTCAGAAGGCGGATGTTGCTTTGAGTCTGGCGCGCTTTCCAATAACAAAACGCTTTAGCTTCGAGTTGATTGACTTCAACTGGCCAATTAAGGGGAAGTGGAATTTCGCTGGTAAGATTTCGTTGCCACCATTTGCCCTCATCACGGCGCCAAAAACGTGGCATCTGGGCTTGAGTGTAAGCCAGCCATGCACGACCTTCTTCATTCCAAAACTCGGGCGATTGATAGCCACCGGCTTCAACAAAGCCCAAATATTCTTGATTACTCACTAAATACTTTGAAGCTTTAAAGTCTGCCACTTTAAAGCCCTTATTGCCGTATTCGTTGTCCCAGCCGTAGGTTTCATCTTGCTCTTTTTTACCTAAAGTGATTTTTTTGCCCGCCACAGCAATCAGCTGGTTAGCGTCTATCGTTCCATAGTCTTGGCACTCAGGCCAGTGAACACTTGGGGATACTTCCTCTAAAGGCAACTGACGGATAATGACTGATGAGGTTTCTAAATGGATACGTTCATGCTCAATCCCCATCAAAATGACCCAAGCAGGGCTGTCCTGAGTGATAGGCAAGGTGATTGGCATAGTATCAATTAATTGGTTAACAACGCGATTTACCTTGTCTCGATAGTCTTTTACCTCGGTGACCGTTGGCCATTGGTAGTGGGTTTCATTGAGATCGTCCCAAGACATCTCGTCAACACCAATGGCAAACATCGACTCAAAATGATCGTTGACTCTCTCCTCAAGATATTTGCCCAGTTTGAGCTTATTGATGTAGAAGGTCGCGGTGTGGCCAAAGTAAAAAATCAGCGGATGGCGTAAAGGCTCGGCTTTTAAATAATAGGCATGGTCGTGTTTTATCAGCTCGAAGAGCGACTCATAGAGCGTCCAAGTTTGATTGAAGTAGTGCTTAAGCGCTTGACGTTTTAGCGTTTCATTATCACCCGTAAGTTTGAGTGTTTGCAAAACAGGCATATTCGATTTCTCCATAGGGCAAGCGGGTGCCATTGTTGTTGCCATGGGTTGTCAGGCTCAATACGTCACGGTTGGTTATCGGATCACTTTACCAACAAAATGTGGCAGTTATTTATCTGAGTTTTCAAGCTAACAGAAACCAAGCCCGAGATGAAACTTGGATTGTATTTTTGTACTCAAGATTGATAGATACAAAAGACGACAAACGATTAATTGTAAATAAAATGTTTCATCGCAGATTCGATTCAGTTTTAATGAGCATGGTTGGGTTGAGTTGTGAATAGGTCTTTATATGCAGCAGTTATTTGTTCAATTATTAGAAGAGCGTTATTTCAATCGTTTGCCTGAGGCGTTAGTACTTAAGTTGGCAACTGAGTCGGCTGATTTTGTGCGTTTTTGGTTGGTTCACTGCATGCGTAGTATGGTTTCTGAAAGAGAGCTGGCCATTGCTTTGTTTTTTAGTGCTGAGTGGGAGCTAGAGGAACTAGCGAGTTTAAAATTGTTCTGGGGGGCCTATGTTTTGATGGAAGATCCTCTGCAAGCGCAAGAGGTTAAAGCACAATTTTGTTATTTCGTACCTTGGCTAAAAACGATTACGCCCCGCCACGCTGATGCGATCAGTGTGTTTGCTGCGCTATTGGCTTTTGAGCGCAGGCCGACTTCAGCCGGGAAGCAACTGCAATCGGCAACGCTGTCCCACTCACAACTCCCAGTGAATTTATTAGACGATATTAAGAGATGTTCATTGCCCCATTTGCGGCCTATTACTGTGTATGGACATCAGGGAAAGGGGAGTGTCGAAAGTGGTATCCGCAACAACATGCATTACCCCACACCGATCCCTAATGACAATCTTGCAATGGCTTGTGTTGAAAGAGTCATTGCCAAGTTTGCAGGGGTTAAGTTGGCGTTTGCGGAACCCATCGTTGTACTTCGGTACGAGCCTGGCCAGTTCTATCAATGGCATTATGATGCAATACATGCATATACGGCTGAAATTGAAGCCGAATTGGCACGTTTTGGCCAAAGGTCAAAAACGGCTATTTTGTATCTTAATGATGATTTTGACGGAGGCGAAACGGAGTTCAAGGCACCTTATATACAAGTCAAACCTGAGACTGCCGCTATTTTGGTTTTTGACAATACGGATCAAACAGGCAAACCCATTCCTTCCTCATTGCACCGTGGCTGTGAGGTAACAGCGGGGCAAAAATGGGTTTGTACCCAGTGGTTTAGAGATAAGCCGTTTTGGTTAAGAGCGGGCTTGTTCAGCTAGTTTTATCAGCATTTGATAAGGGAATTGTGGTTTACTGGATTGCGCAAGGATAAAATTATTTTATCTTTGGGCAGTATTTTATCGGCTAAGGTTAGGGCAGAATGTTCACGTCCGTAAAATTATTATGCAGGATATAACGGGATGGCAATGAACGCATTATGGATACCCGCTTGGTATGAGCTTGATCCGTCGATCGTTGTGGGCGTGACTGAAGAGTTTTTATTTCATAAACCCGCTACCAATGAGGTATTAAGACTTTACAGCGGAGCGAATAAAACTGAAGCAGTTAAGGCTACTGGGGCAATTGCAAGCATTCACCACAAAGTCTTGGGGGATATTGAAAGTGTGGATGCGCAGGGGCTTGATTATACGATTGTTTTAAAAGATGGCCGTCGTTTATTGGTGAATGCTGAGGAAGATCCTGGCCTACTTTACGAATGGGTTGATGACAGTTGGCAACCGTCGGAGATGGTTATTCAGGATTGGCAACTTGAGGTCAAGTTTGCATCACTTTCGCCATTTAAGGCGGTTGACTAATTCTCGTGTTATTTTTCAGAGCAGTCAGGCTCACTTTGTTGAATCGACTGCTCTTCAAACAAGATTTGTAGTAATCGATATTCGTATTGGATTTTAGCTACATAATCATCATGAAAGTCCAGCAGATTAAATTCCTCTACGCATTGTCGATAACGGCGTAATTGTTCTTCGCCATCCATATCCTGATGTAGCCAGCCCATTAACATACGAATTCCTTTCGTCTTTATCCTTGGCACCAAGTTTAACCTTTTTCTAATTTAAGACTCGATTGAATCTTGGTGATATTGTTATATTTTCATGAGTAAAGCTTATGGTTTTTAAAATTATTCATATTATTTATCATGATATTAATCGAACATCGTCTTTAATTGTTTAGCCTGAATGTGTTGTGTTACTGAATTTGATTATGGTCAAGGTCTTACAACAAAAGCACGTTTAAGCTGACATTTGATGAATATAGGTATTAGATTCTCAGATTGTGCCACCCCACATTTTGGTCTAGATTGAGGGCTCTTTTAGCCCAAAACTTGTCCCGATTGGGTGTGGTATTCTCTTTCAATGGAGTCCTGTCATGGCAAATATTTTGCTGGTGGCCAATCTTAACTGTGACCGTGTGTTAATTCTTGATAAACCTTTAAAAACAGGTGGGCGCTTTCATTATCAAGATGGCGGTCAAAGGCTCGGCGGCGGTGGAGCGAATACAGGGCTTGGACTTGTTTGGGCAGGTCATAGAGTTGCATTAGTCAGCCAAGTGGGTCGGGATGAAATGGGGGATTGGGCCATTGCAGAGGCTAGCACTCAAGGGCTCGATTGTCATTTAGTGCAGCGCCGCGCAGGGAATACCTGTGAGATGCTACTCGTAATGACACCTGACGGTGAGCGCACAATTATCCGCCCACAGCGGCCTATTTTTGAGTTATCGGTTCCACCTAAATGGCAGCATTGGGATGCGTTGTATTTTAATACATCAGCGGAAGGGACTGTAAGTTGGGCTAAAACGGCACTCGATCATTGCCTTGTGATCGCGCAACTGGCCAAGGATGATAGACCACGCCCTTGCCATGTACTACTTGCTTCTATGAGTGATATGCATGGACGATGTGATGTCGCCTCTTGGGATTACGGTGTAAGCATTGGTGGTGAATCATTACGTTATTTTGTGGTGACTGATGGTGTCCGTGGCGCGAAGGTTTATACCCAAGATGATGTGCAGCATGTGCCTGCGGTGCCTGCTGAGGTTGTCGACACCACGGGTGCAGGGGATGCCTATGCTGCTGGGCTTATTCATGGACTCTGTGCTGGCAAATCTATCACTCAAGCAATGTCTGAAGGTGCTGTTTGGGCGGCTTTTGCAGTCGCAACAGACAGTTCTATTCCTGGTGAAGCTTTAAAGCAGTATTTAGAAGCATAATGCTGGAAATGGGCTGCAAGTGTTAAACAATTTAGACGTCATTTTTCTGTCATCTTGGATTGATAAAGTATGCACAGTGACGGAGAGCTCTTGTCCTTTAACGTTTGCTTGTGCTTTTCTCCCATTTTGTTGGTTCGCTTGTTTGCCTCGTTTCCCCAACGGGGCATTTTTTTACCTCGAATAATGTTATTTCGTCGAAGAACATTCATATAGCGGAAATATTGTGCGGTCATTGAGGGATTGCGTTAACATTTAGGTAACTCACCACGCTACTACAAAATAATAAGCCTACTGCTGTTGGAGTTGGAAATGGGCAATCACGTTTGGAATGATAAAAAGAAGTTTATTTGGCTACTTTCTGTGTTGTTGCTAGTTGCCTTTTTAGTGACCAGTGGTATTAGCTATAAAGTGGCCCATGACTCTTTGAGTCAGCAAATTGAAAGTAATACTTTACCTTTAACAAGCGATAATATTTATTCAGAAATTCAACAAGATCTACTACGTCCGATCTTTATTTCCTCCCTTATGGCACAGGATACCTTTGTGCGTGATTGGACATTAAACCATGAGCAAGAACCTGAAAAGCTGATCCGTTATCTGAAAGAAATCCAGGATAAGTACGATACTGTCACCAGCTTTTTTGTTTCAGAACAGAGTCGCAACTACTACCACTCATCGGGGGTGTTAAAGAAAATCCAAGATATTGAGCCTAATGATGCTTGGTATTTTCGTGTCCGTTCGTTACCAGAATCAGAACATTATGAAATTAATATCGATGCTGATACTGCTGATCGCACTAAAACAACCGTATTTGTTAACTATAAAGTTTTTGATTTTGAAGGTAAGTTTATGGGGGTTACTGGTGTTGGCCTTGCAGTTGAAAAGGTCAAGGCGCTGATTGAACTCTATCAAAAGCGTTATAACCGTCGGGTTTTTTTCACCGATAGACAGGGGAATGTCACTCTCCATGGTGATGAATATGATGGCGCTAATTCACTGCAAGCCAGCACTGGCTTGGAGCAACTATCAACGCGCATTTTAACTAGCCCAAGCGCCGCATTTAGCTATCAGCGCAACGGTAAAACGGTCTACTTAAACAGTCGATTAGTGCCTGAGTTCAAGTGGTATTTAATTGTTGAGCAAGAAGATGCTCCGCAAGAACAAGAACTGCTTAATACCTTTTGGGGGAACTTAGCCCTAAGTTTGGTCGTGACCATAGGTATTTTGTTTATTTCAAACATGACCTTAGGGCGCTATCAGCGCAAACTTGAGGTTATGGCATCAACTGACAAACTCACTGGTGCAGCTAATCGACAAGTCTTTGAAGAGTATTTCCATCAGGCATTAGACAAAGCTAATTTGTCGCAAACTCCTATTTCAGTTCTCCTTGTCGATATCGACCACTTTAAAAAAGTGAATGATAGCTATGGTCATAGTATTGGTGATTTAGTGCTAAAAACGGTCACTAACCTGCTACGTAGCCAGCTAAAACAGCAAGATATACTTTGCCGTTGGGGTGGGGAAGAGTTTTTGGTGTTATTGCCAGAGATGGATTTAAGCCATGCGGCAGAGTTGGCGGAACGTTTCCGTGATTCGATTTCTCAGCGCGAGTTGAAGGTCAATGGAGTACATATTGCTATCACAGTCAGTATTGGTGTTGCAGAATATCAAAAGCTTGAACCGGCAGAGGATTTAATAAAACGAGCCGATTTAGCTTTATATCAAGCGAAAGAAGCTGGCCGTAATCAAGTAGTGTTAAATCAGTGATACCCAGATTTTAGAGCACGCTCTATTTGTTTAGAGTATGTAATACTTAGCGTTTTTATTTGGCCCCGTGTGGCGACAATGATGGGAGTAACCAATGTCGACCTTATTGGTAAACAGATTATCGGGTTTGTATTTAGGGGCGAGCCTGCAAGAAATTCGCGGCATTTCAACTGGCATTGACGGTAAAAAATCGGCGCAGCAGTTAGTGGTAAATGTCGACCATGTGGAAGGCGATGCACAGGCTGATCCTAAACATCATGGCGGACTTGACCGAGTATTGCATCATTTTCCCCGTGAGCATTATGGTCAATACCGTCGTTGGGATTTAATCACCCAACTCGAAGATGCACCGAGCATGGGTGAAAATATCAGCACGGTTGGCTTAAATGAAACCGAGGTCAATATTGGGGATGTGCTGCAAATCGGTGAAGTGATTGTGCAAGTGACTCAGCCGCGCTCACCTTGCTTTAAATTGAACCTGCAATTTGGCCATAGAGACTTTGCCCTTGCCATGCAGCAGAGTCAGTTATGCGGTTGGTTTTACAGAGTATTAATCCCAGGTGTGATTCAGTTAAGCGACAAGATAGAATTAGTCGAGCGTAAAACTGATATCAGCGTTGCCGAGGCGATGGCGCTGTATTTTTCTCCTCAATATAACGCTAAAGCCTATGATAGACTCGCCTCCTGTGAAGGGCTGGCACAAAGCTGGGTGAATAGCCTACAGCGCCGCTTAGCAACGCAGCAAGTCGAAGATTGGCAAATGCGTTTGTATGGCCCAAAGAGCTAATAACTTTTATATTTCAAACAATAATACAGGGAAAGTGTCATGATAGAGTCAGTGACGAAGAGCGAGAAAGATTTTGGTTTACTGGTGTATGCCTCTAGTTTAATCGGGTATTTAGTGCCATTAGGCTCCATCCTTGGTCCGCTCATTTTGTGGCTGATGAAGCGTGAAGAGTCGGCTTTTGTCGACCAATGTGGGCGCAGCTGTCTGAACTTTAAGCTAAGCCTACTAATCTACGTGATTATCAGTGGAGTATTAGCGTTTGTAGGCATTGGATTTATCTTGCTTATCATCCTAGGCATTTTGGACTTAGTCTGTACTATCCTAGGCATAGTTAAGGCCAGTGAAGGGCAGGTTTATCGCTATCCACTGACAATCAAGTTTCTCTCCGATAACTAATCGCCTTTTAAGTTGTGTAATAAAAACGCCTTAGGGAGATCCACTAAGGCATTTTTTTTCTATATCAATATCTTTGTGTTTGACAATTACACTTTAAACTTAGCTACCAAGGTATCCAAGCGGTGGGCGAGTTGATTTAACGCTAAACTGGCCTGCGCCGCAGCTTGAGCTGTGCTCGCGGTGCGTTGGGTAATGTCGTTAATTTCGGTCACGTTACGGTTAATATCTTCGACTACGGTCGATTGCTCTTCTGTTGCCGCCGCGACTTGAATGTTCATATCACTGATAAGACCAATACGATCGCTAATGCCAACCAAAGACTGGCTAGCCTCATCAACCGCTGTGACACCTTCGTGTGAGCGAGCGCGGCTCTGTGCCATGGCATTAACTGCGCGGCTTGCTTCAGATTGCAACTTGTCGATCATACCTTGGACTTCGTTAGTAGAGGCTGCGGTACGTGATGCCAGATTACGGACTTCATCTGCTACTACGGCAAAGCCACGTCCCGCTTCACCTGCGCGTGCAGCTTCAATCGCGGCGTTGAGGGCTAATAGATTGGTTTGCTCCGAAATAGCACGGATCACATCGAGGATGCCACCGATAGATTTGGTATGAGTCGCGAGGGATTCAATCACTTCACCTACTTGTTCCACATCATGGGAGAGCTGATTGATAGTGTCACGGGCACGCGTTACCACCACTTGGCCGCTATTGGATTCTGTATCGGCATCTTTCGCGGCGACAGCGGCTTGGGCTGCATTACTGGCGATTTCATTTACGGTTGCCCCCATCTCATTGATGGCCGTTACCACCATCATAGTGCGGTCTTTTTGTTCATGACTATCTTCAAGGGTTTGCTGCGCTTGATTAGATACATCTTTCGCCGAGAGACCGAGTTGTTCACTGGTCTGCGCGACTTCAATAACAGAATCTTGGATTTTGCTAATAAAGCTATTAAATCCTTGGGCAAGTTGCGCAATTTCGTCTTCACCATTTACAGGTAAGCGTTGGCGTAAATCACCCTCACCTTCACCGATATCATGGAACATTGCTGCGACTTGGGCGATAGGGCGACTCACGGAGCCTGCTACCACAATGGCGAGCATGATAAAGCCCGCGGCAATGATTACGGTCCAAATTAGGATCTGATAGGCGGCATCTGTCAGCAGGGCGAAGACTTCGGCTTCAGGTACTTGGGCAACCAAATACCAATCCATCGACGGAATATAACTGCTGGCAACAAAGGTGTTTTCACCTTGGATGTCGGTATTAATAAGATTGAAATCACTACGATTGAGTAATGAACTTATGTTGGCGCCCGAGTACAAACTCTTGAGGCTGCTCTTGCCAATTTGGCTGGCGTCTGGATGTAGTTTTACCTCGCCTTTGGCATCGACTAAGTAGACAAACCCGGTTTTTTCAATTTTAAAAGAGTCGAGGAGTCGCACCATATCATCGAGGGATTTGGCGAGACCAACAAGTCCGCGACCGTTAGGTTGTTGATAGTTTATAAAGAGTTTTACCTCACCATTGGCTTCGGTAAATACGTTTAACATCCGCTCTTGGCCGCTATCACGATAACTAAAAAACCACCCATCTTGGGCGGGCGTGAGTACGCGTAAAAAACCGTCCTGAGTATAATAGGCGGCGGTTTGTCTATCGGCATAGGAGGCTTGGGCCAAATGATATTGGCGGGTGATGTCCTTTAATTGGGCAACGACTTGGGGCTCTTGCTCCGATGGACGGCCATTTTCAAGCCATTGCAGTAACATACGGCTGCTGGCGAGTTGTTCGGCGGCATTCATTAAGCTCGAAATATCCAGCTCAATCTTGTTGCGGATCTGCATCATTAGGCTGGGCATTTCCGACCCGAGCATACGTTGCTGAACCACATTTTTAGCACTGCGTTGGCTGAGCACGCCCACCAGAATGGTTGATAGCAGCACTGCAAATGCCACTGTCAGCAGAATTTTCTGCTTAATAGTAAGGTTATTAAATATCATAAATATCAATATGCCTGTGTTATACGTTTAGAAATATCGGTCGACGTTTTCTACCAATGACTTAGTATCGGACAGAAATGTTAAAAGTTAACCTTAGTTTTGGTCTAATGCCGAATAAAACAGCGTACAAGACATTTATTTGGCCTAACCTGTTGCTCTTGCGGTAGATCTTGTTATGTAGAGTATAGATGGAAATGAGTTGCTGATTTGAAGCATGTGATTTTTATGATGCAATTGTGGCCAAAATGTAGGGGTAAGGCAAGTAAAAAGAAGGCGCTCAATGAGCGCCTTCTTCCGTGGAGATTACATATTCGGGTAGTTTGGACCGCCGCCGCCCTCGGGCGTCACCCAAGTAATATTTTGGCTAGGATCTTTAATGTCACAGGTTTTGCAATGGATGCAGTTTTGCGCATTGATAACAAACTTCGGTTGACCCGCTTCCTCAACAATTTCGTACACGCCAGCAGGGCAGTAACGCTGGGCGGGCTCGTTAAATTGCGCCAGGTTTATCCCGAGCGGAATGCTGTTGTCTTTTAAGCGTAGATGGCAAGGCTGGTCTTCCTCATGATAGGTGCTCGACAGGTAAACTGAAGAGAGCTTATCGAAGCTGAGTTTGCCATCGGGTTTCGGGTAATCAATCTTATTGTAGGCGCTTACTGGGGCCATTTGTGCATAGTCTGGGTGTTCATCACGCAGGGTGATCGGGAACTTACCACCGAACCAGTTTTGATCTATGTAGTTAAATGCACCGCCAAGGAAAGTGCCAAACTTATGCATTGCCGGGCCAAAGTTGCGCGACTTATATAGCTCTTCGTGTAACCAGCTTTCTTCCAGATGGGTTTGGAAACAATCCAGATCTTTACCGCCTTCGACCTCGGCCATCATTGCCTTAGCTAAGGTTTCAGCCGCGACGATGCCGCTCTTCATGGCGGTATGCGTGCCTTTGATCTTGGCAAAGTTTAAAGTGCCCGCATCGCAACCAATCAGCAAACCACCGGGGAAACTCATCTTCGGCAGTGAGTTCAGGCCGCCCTTAGTGATTGCGCGAGCACCATAGCTCAAACGTTCACCACCAGTTAAGTATTTGGCGATGACTGGGTGAGTCTTATAACGCTGAAACTCATCGAACGGGCTTAAATGGGGGTTTTTGTAGTTGAGGTCGATAATCAGACCCACGGCAATTTGGTTGTCTTCCATATGATAGAGGAAGCCACCACCCGAGGCGCCATCGGTTAATGGCCAACCACCTGTGTGCACCACTTTACCTTGTTCGTGTTGTTCGGCGGGCACTTTCCAGATTTCTTTAAAGCCTAGGCCGTAATGTTGTGGTGTTTTACCATTATCTAAGTGGTATTTCGCGATCAGCTGTTTGCCTAAGTGACCACGGCAGCCTTCTGAGAACACGGTATATTTGGCGTGAAGCTCCATGCCGGGCATAAAGCTGTCTTTGGGTTGGCCATCGGCGCCGACGCCCATATCGCCAATCAGGATACCCTTCACGCTGTTATCTTCATTGAAGAGTAATTCGCTGGCGGCAAAGCCGGGGAAAATTTCTACGCCGAGTTCTTCGGCACGGGTCGCGAGCCAACGGCAGAGATTACCTACGCTGACAATATAGTTGCCTTCGTTGTGCATGGTTTTCGGCACAAATGCATTGGGCATGAGTTTGCTGTCGGTAGCGGAGTTGAGTAGATAGATTTCATCGTGGGTCACGGCTGTGGTGACGGGGGCGCCTTTATCACGCCAGTCGCTGAATAGCTCGTCTAATACCCTTGGTTCGAATACGGCGCCTGATAGAATATGCGCGCCCACTTCGGAGCCTTTTTCTACCACGCAAACGGTAATTTCTTTACCTGAATCCTTTGATATCTGCATTAATCGACACGCAGTCGCCAAGCCAGCTGGGCCAGCGCCGACGATAACAACATCGAATTCCATTGATTCGCGTTCCATCAGTTCACCTTTTCCTTCGCTTATCCCCAATTTATATCGGGTGTTGTAGTTTGTTTGTAAACGGGCGTTTTATTACTAATGTCCACCTTACCTCAAAATCACCGCAGGGCACAGGGGCTAAGCAGGCTGTTTAGCCTAAAGAATGACAAATCTTTGGGTGAGCACTGTCACAGATTGTTCACGCTCAGTTGAAGCGGATCAAGAAATACCTGTTTAGGGGTATAGCTAGCCAATACTTTCGGCTTATAATCACGGCTGACGGTTCTCCGAGCTTGCCTACCTAAGTCAACAGATATGGTGGTGTAGCCGTGGCAATAAGGCCACTGGGGTGAGTAAAGAAATGCACTCGCCTCCCACACTTGGAAAGGTGATCATGTCTCAATTACAAGACAATTTTGGTCGTAAATTTCATTACTTACGGATGTCAGTCACTGACGTTTGTAACTTCAAATGCAGCTATTGCCTCCCCGATGGTTATCATCCGAATGGCAAGCAACAGTTTTTATCTCTCAGTGAGATAGAAAACTTGGTGTCCGCATTTAGCCTCGTTGGCACTCAAAAAATCCGTATTACTGGCGGCGAACCCACCCTGCGTAAAGATTTTACCGATATCATTCGAGTGGTCGCCGATAATCCGCGTATTCATACTGTAGCCACTACCACTAATGGGTATAGGCTCGAGAAGCATGCCCAAGAGTGGTTCGATGCAGGGCTACGCCGCATCAATGTGTCGGTGGATAGCTTAGATCCCAAGATGTTTTACCAGATCACCGGCGAGAATAAGTTCGACGAGGTGATGCGTGGTATCGATGCTGCATTATCAGCAGGCTTTGAGCGCGTAAAAGTCAATGCAGTATTGCTCAAAGGCATGAACGATAAAGATTTACCGCGCTTTTTAAATTGGATTAAGCATACGCCTATCGATCTGCGTTTTATTGAGTTAATGGAAACCGGCCTTGGCCGCGAGTATTTCCAAGCCCACCACTTAGCGGGTGCCGATATTAAAGCTCAGTTGCTTGCCAACGGCTGGCAATTGGATACGCCCCGTGCCGACGATGGCCCTGCGCAAAACTTCAGCCACAGTGACTTTAAGGGCCGTATCGGCTTGATCATGCCCTACGCCACTAACTTCTGCGCGAGCTGTAATCGCTTGCGGGTCTCAGCCAAGGGCAAATTGCACTTGTGCCTGTTTACAGAGTCCGGTATTGATTTGCGTGATCTACTGCAACACCCGAGTCAGCAAGCGGAATTAATCGAGCGGTTACACGGTCAACTGGCACAGAAGAAAGAAACCCATTATCTGCATCAGGGCATTACTGGCGTAACTCAGCATTTGGCCTCGATTGGCGGTTAATCTAACTTAGGTTTTAGTCTGCTTATCGCGTTATCTTTCATTTAGTTAGGTTTCGCGATTGCGCTCAATTTTCCATATGCTTGAATTTAGCAGCAGTTTAAAGGATCGCTTCAATGAGCAATGTATTTACCCATATTAATGCCGACGGCAATGCCCACATGGTCGATGTGACCGAGAAAGCCGTGACCGAGCGTGAGGCCCGTGCCGAAGCGTTTATCGAGATGGCGAGCACGACCCTTGAGATGATCATGAGCGGCAGCCACCATAAGGGCGATGTATTTGCCACCGCGCGTATCGCGGGGATCCAAGCGGCGAAAAAGACTTCAGATTTAATTCCGTTATGCCATCCACTAATGCTAACCAAGGTCGAAGTCGAGCTCGAGGCTCAGCCTGAGCACAATCGTGTTCGCATCACTAGTCTGTGTAAATTGTCCGGCAAAACCGGTGTCGAAATGGAGGCGCTCACGGCGGCCTCTGTCGCAGCGCTGACGATTTACGATATGTGCAAAGCCGTGCAGAAAGACATGGTGATTTCACAGGTGCGCCTGCTCGAAAAACGCGGCGGCAAGTCGGGACACTTTAAAGCTGAATAACGTAAAGCGAGATAAGAATATGATTAACGTGTTGTTTTTTGCCCAAGTTCGTGAGCTTTTAGGGACGGCACAACTGAGTGTTGAAGCGAGCGAGCAGACACAAACCGCAGAAGGATTACGGGCAACTTTAGCGGCTAAAGATGATAAATGGGCCAAAGTGTTAGCCTCGGATAAATTGCTGGTGGCGGTAAATCAAACCATCAGCCAGTGGGATACCCGAGTGAGCGATGGTGATGAAGTGGCCTTCTTCCCACCTGTGACCGGAGGTTGATATGCGTTTACTGCCAAATGTGCGGGTGCAAACCGTCGATTTTAATGTGGCCGATGAGTACCACCAATTAGCCCAAGACAATAGCGATGGCGCCGTTGTCACCTTTGTGGGCAAAGTGCGCGACTTTAACGATGGTTCAGTGGTGACGGATCTAACCTTAGAGCACTATCCCGGTATGACGGAGCGTGTTCTTGAGCAAATCGTTGCCGAGGCGCGTGAGCGTTGGCCGCTCAATAAAGTTACGGTTATCCACCGTGTCGGCACGATGGCGCTGGGTGAGCAAATTGTGTTTATCGGTGTCACCAGCGCTCATCGCAAAGCGGCCTTTGCGGCCTGCGAATTCTTAATCGACTTTTTGAAAACCAAAGCCCCTTTCTGGAAATTAGAAGCTGGGGACAAGGGCAAGAATTGGGTCGAAGCCAAGGACGCCGATGAGCAAGCGGCGCAATTGTGGCAACACAAAGACTAACGTAAGACTGAGTCAGTAGCAGGCGAGACTGAGAGGTGAGTTTATGCACGGTGTGACAGGGTTAGGCAAAATCTGGGGTCTAGTATTTTCTCTAGTATTGTCGTTTTGTGTTGCCTTGATGCCTGCCGTTAGTCGCGCCGAGACAGTGCCTGCGATTGCGGCCGCCGCCAATATCAAGTTTGCCCTCGATGATATTGTTAAAAACTTCAGCGCTGAAACCGGACTTAAGGTGCGGGTATCCTACGGCTCGTCGGGGAATTTTGTCGCGCAAATTCAACATGGTGCGCCATTTGAAATGTTGCTTAGTGCCGATGAGCGTTATATCCATGAGCTGCAAAAAGCGGGCTTTACCCGCGATGAAGGCGTGCAATACGCAGTGGGTCGCCTAGCCTTAGTCGCCCCAAACAAGTCCCCTTTAACCTTGGATACTGAACTTAACGGCGTAAAAGCCCTACTCGCCGCGGGTAAGTTGGAGCGCTTTGCGATTGCCAACCCTGAACATGCGCCCTATGGCGAACGCGCCCGTGAACTGTTGCAAAAATTAGGCTTGTGGGATGGTCTACAAACCAAGCTAATCCTAGGTGAAAATGCCTCCCAAGCGGCGCAATTTGCCGTGAGTGGCTCCACCCAAGGCGGTATTATTCCGTTATCCCTAGCCTTAGCGCCCCAGTTTAAGGCCTTAGGGCAAGCAATTGCTTTACCCGAAGATCTTCACGGCCCACTTTATCAGCGTATGGTGTTAACGCCTAAAGCGGGGGTAACTGCGGAGCGTTTTTATCAATATCTTCAATCTGATGCCGCCAGAGTCGTATTCCTGCAATACGGATTTGGTCTACCCGCTCAGTAAGGCCAGACATGGATTGGCAGGCGCTTTGGTTATCGGTCAAACTCAGTAGCATCACAGTATTGGTGTTGATCCCGCTGGCGATCCTGGCTGGGCGCGCCTTGGCCTATCGTCAGTTTGTGGGTAAGTCCTGGGTTGAGGCGCTCATCATGGTGCCCCTAGTCTTACCGCCAACTGTGATTGGCTATTACTTGCTGGTGGGGCTAGGGAGTCAAAGCTGGTTAGGGCAATGGTTAGAGCGCCTAACCGGGCAGCAGTTAGTGTTTCATTTCTCGGGGTTAGTGCTGGCGTCTGTGCTGGTGAATATTCCCTTTGCGTTGCAACCGATACAACGTGCCTTTGAGGCTGTTCCCCACGACGTGCGCGATGCTGCAGCCTGTTGCGGCATGAGCAAACTTAAAATTCTACTTAAAATTGAATTGCCTATGGTCTGGCCGGGGGTGTTGACCGCCATAGTGCTGTGTTTCTCCCATGTGCTGGGTGAGTTTGGGGTGGTGCTGATGATGGGCGGCAATATCGCTGGCGAAACCAAGACGATATCGATCTCCATTTATGACAGCGTGCAGGCCTTCGATTTTGGCGCAGCAGGTACTATGTCTCTGGTATTGCTGTTATTTGCGATTACCGCATTGGCTCTAACTACCAGTTTGTCACGGCGTTTAGGAGGTCAGGGTGGCGCAAATCATCGCTGATCTGCATTGCCAGATCCAAAACCATAAGCATATAAAACTGAGTGCCGAATTTAGCTGTAAGGCGGGTGAAGTGTTAGCGGTCGTAGGGCCTTCTGGCGGCGGTAAGACGACGTTACTGCGGATGATCGCAGGGCTGAATCATCCCGACACGGGCAGTATTGTGTTTGGTGAAACGCCATGGTTTGACCATCAAAGTAGCACCGCGCTAACGCCGCAGCTGCGCCATATTGGCTATATGCCACAGCATTTTGGCTTATTTCCTAATCTTACCGCGCTCGAGAACGTGGTTGCAGGGCTTGACCATATTCCCAAATCGGAGCGAGTTGCTAGGGCGAAGGATTGGTTAGAACGGGTTAATTTACATGGTTTGCCCGATAGACTGCCTATGCACCTCTCTGGGGGGCAGCGGCAACGGGTTGCGCTTGCTCGCGCCCTTGCCCGTGAACCTTCAGTGCTACTGCTTGATGAGCCATTTTCGGCGGTGGACAGAGAAACCCGCGAGCGTTTGTATCTCGAACTTGCTCGACTCAAAGAGCAACTGCTTTGCCCCGTGATTATGGTGACCCACGATTTAAACGAAGCACTGCTGCTGGCCGATTCGATGATCTTGATTAGCCAAGGCCAGATGTTACAGCAGGGTGCGCCGTTTGAGGTGTTATCGCGGCCACGTAACGAGGCCGTTGCGCGGCAGATGGGCTTAAGGAATATTTTCGATGGCGAAGTGGTGTTTCAAGATCGCACTAAAGACATCACCTGGCTCAAATTTGGTGAGCAGCTGATTGCCAGCGATTTTGGCAAAGACCGCAGTGTTGGCAGTAAAGTTCGCTGGGTCATCCCCAATCAGGGTATTCGATTTAACGCCATTTCAAATGGACGTTTATGCCGTAGTTTTAATAAGTTAGATGTGACAATCGACTCTTTACTTGTGATGGGCGAGTCGGTGCGGGTCGTCTGTTATGCTACTGGGACTAAACTACAGCTTAATACGGAAGTGTCGCTTCATCTCGCACAGAAGCTTGGCTTAACCAAAGGAATGCAAACTACGGTTGCGCTCAAATCTGAGCAAATTCATATTTTAGAATAAGTTAATGACGTTTTTTACCTAGTAATCCCATCCAAAATGTTCCTTCCAACAGCATACCTAAGATTATAAACGTCACAGCGCTTGTGGCGCTGCCATAGGCGTAGGCGCTTAATGCTCCAAGCAGTAGCAAACTTAAGCTAATCCAGCGTGTAATTGGTTGCATATGCACTCCGATTTAAATAGCCGTTTAGTTGACTCTAGAACAATGGGATTGAATTGCCAATCGTACTTTTTGACGACACAGATGCGCTAAAATACTAGCTGAAATTCAATTAGTGTGATTTTAAATGGCTAAATGATGGGTTTTTACGGTAAATGTCATGCTTCAAAATCCCCAGATGATCAAAGCTTAATCTTGTTTCCATCGGTGTTTCAGTCGCTATTAGGTAAACTGAATGCATTCGTCAGTGTTTGCTGTGTTTGAATCAAGTGGATTGAGCAATTCACATGAGTGATAAATTAGGCGCCATCATTGACAAACAGGGATAAAAGCGATGGGATTTTGGTACGCCATCGACATCTAACTGATTGTCTCATAAGATACAAACTTAGCTGATTTTTATGGAGGAACCATGAGACTATGGTTGCTAGGATTCATGTTGGTATCTGGGATTGCCACCGCAGCCCAGAGCATGTATTCGATGCTTTCGAGCGGTGAGTATCAGCCGCCGTTAAGCGTGATGCAGCAAATTGAGAAGGAGTTTCCTGGCGTGATTGCCGAGTTTGAAATGGAAATGCAGGAAGGCGAGTTGGTCTACCAGTTTGAGTTGATTAATCCGCTGGCGAATGCAATTACCCGTTTCGAATATCGGGCGCGAGATGGTAAGTTATTGAAACAAAAAGCGGGTAAAGTCACAGCCGATGATGTCGGCGAGGTGGAAGCCGCACGCCTTATCAGCACTAAGCATCAAACCTTCTCCGGCATTATTGCAATGGCGACTCAGGATCATAAGGCCTTTCTGACCGATGCAAAATTAGACCATGACTTAGGTATCAGTTACTTAGAGTTAAAGTTGCTGGACGATACAGGCAAGTATAAATTGGCATTCGATATTGAAAATTTACGACAGTTACCTTTACTTAAGTGGGATTAGCACGCTGAGAATTACCGCTAAGTGAAGACAGGGGAGCGCAGCATACAGATGAAAATACTTTTAGTTGAAGATGATGCGACAACGATCGACTACATCGTTAAAGGATTTCTTGAGCAGGGACATAATATTGAGACCGCCAGCGATGGTCATCAAGGTCTGCTGCAAGCCACGAGTGGTCAGTACGACCTCTTGATTCTCGACCGCATGTTGCCCCAACTCGATGGGTTGAAATTGCTGGCCGCCCTTAGAGCAACTGGCAACCAAACTCCAGTGCTTATCCTGTCAGCGCTGGCCCATGTGGATGAAAGGGTAAAAGGCCTGCGTGCGGGCGGCGATGATTATATGACTAAGCCCTTTGCCTTTTCGGAGCTGCTTGTACGTGCCGAAAAGTTGATGCAACGGGGCCAATCCGTACCTATTACCACAGATCTGGTGGTCGGCGGCTTAAAAATGGAGCTGCTAACACGTAACGTGACCTTAGATGGCCACGATTTAATGCTGCAACCCAAAGAATTCCAACTGCTTAAGTATCTGATGGAACACGCTAATCAGGTTATTAGTCGGACGCTATTATTTGAAGCCGTGTGGGATTATCACTTTGATCCCCGTACTAATGTGATCGACGTGCATATCGCCAAGTTACGTCGCAAGTTTGAAGAGTTAGGCCACGGTGAATTGATTGAAACCGTAAGGGGAGCGGGTTATCGCTTACGCCAAAGGCATTAAGCCTTACCAAAGCAGCGCCTGGCGCATCACTATTATCTTCTCGACCTTAGTGACTGTGATCATAGGCGCTTTGCTGTTTGCCCTTTATCGGCAGCTTATTATCGAACAGCAGTACCAAGTGACTCAGTATCTCGAGTCAGAAACCCAACGTTATCAGCAGCTTGCTCTTACTGTCGACCGTCGCAGTTTTGCGGCGCAAATTCGTGCCGCCGATCCGCAGACGGCGCTTATCGCCTGGCGCAATAGCTATGATATGGTTGGCGCCTTAAGCTTTATGCCTGAAGGCATGCCTATGCTGCCGCAAACCCGGGATTTTCCGATTTTAACGGGCGGCCCTGATAAGTTGCATATCCTTACCGGCGGTCTAGTGATGACTCGCTATGGCCCCGTGCTCATCGCCACCCGTACCGACAACTTAGCCACACTCATTGATAAATTTATCAGTGCGGCGGCCACGGCCGTGATGTTGACCATAGTGTTAACCTTAGCGCTGGGCTATCTGTTTTCTAAAGCAATTTTACGCCGTTTAGTGCAGTACAACCGTTTAAGTGAGCAAATTGAGCGTGGGCATTATGATACGCGTCTGCCGCTCAGTTGGCGTCAGGACGAGTTTGATATGTTGGCGCTGCAATTTAACAACGTGCTGGATATTCTTGAGAATAACCTGATGGCGGTGCGTGGCGTGACGGATAATATCGCCCACGATTTGCGCACGCCTTTATCCCATATTCGCATTGGTCTTGAGGAGTTAGCGGCCAAATCTCCCGATGAAATCAGTGAGGGCTGTGCTATTTTGACCGAAGAGCTTGACCACTGCCTTGCGACCTTCGATGCCATGCTCTCGCTGACACGCATTGAGGAAGGGCAGCAAACCTTAGATTTGCAGGAGCTGAGTTTGGCGCAGCTATGTACTGATTTGCTGGAAATGGCTGATGCAGTTGCGGAGTCGAATGAGCAAACCTTGAGCCTGTCGCTGCTATCTGACCATAAAATATATGGCGACAAGTATCTGTTGTTCCAAGCCTTATATAACTTGGTCGACAATGCGATGAAATATTCAGGCCAAGGCGCACGTATCGATATTATTCAATCCGGTGCCCAAATTAAGATTTGCGATAACGGTCCAGGTATCCCCGATGACAGCAAAGAAAGAGTATTTGAGCGTCTAGTGCGGCTCGACCCCAGCCGCCATTTGCAGGGTACAGGTTTAGGATTATCTATGGTCAAAGCGATTCTGTCGCGGCACAATGCGCAAATTACTCTTTCGGATAATCATCCTGGCCTTGTGGTTACTATCCAGTTTTAGGCCAATATCCGCGTGACAGTGTTAGGAACCCCATGTACCGAATCATAGCCAATGAGGCTGATTTTCTTGTTATTTCTAAATCGCCGAATGTGCACTTTCACAGCCAAGATGGCACCGCGGGTGTCGTTGCGCAGCTGGAGCATGATTTGGGGATTAAGCTCTTTGCCGTGCATCGGCTCGATACCCCGACCTCAGGGCTGTTACTGTTAGCCAAACATCCGGCGGCAGCGCGGCAGTTGACTGAGCTTTTTAGCGCCCATCGAGTGCAGAAATACTATCTTGCCCTTGCCAAAGGTAAGCCTAAAAAGAAGCAAGGTTGGGTCATTGGCGATATGGCCAAATCCCGCCGCAGTATGTTTAAGTTACTGCGTACCAAAGAAAATCCAGCGATTACCCAATTCTTTTCCGTCAGTGTTAGCGATGGGCTACGGCTGTATTTACTCAAACCCCACTCGGGGAAAACCCATCAGTTACGGGTCGCGCTTGCTAGCCTTGGTGTGCCAATCTTGGGCGATGCCCTCTATGGCTCCGATGTCGCCGACCGCTGTTATCTGCACGCCTATTGCCTGCATTTTCGTTATCAACATGAGGATGGCACTTGGCAGAATTATGCGTATCTTGATATGCCTGAGCAGGGTGAGCTCTTTTTAACAGAGGCTGTCAGTGAGGCGCTGACATTTTGGCAAGCACCAGAGACTTTAGATTGGCCTGATCGATAGGTGTTTATTGGGAGGGGAATGCTTGGCAGATCCGGTCGCGCCCCTCAGACTTTGCTTGATACATGGCATGATCGGCTTCAATCAATAGTTTGTCTGGCTGACATCCTTGATAAATCGTGGCGTAACCCACGCTTGCGCAAAGTTGGACTTGTTTATCCTGCCAGTTAATCGGATTTTCCCTCAGTACCCGATGTAATTTATCCGCAACGGCTCTTGCGGATGGTGCGCTTGTGGCTGGCAGTAAAACCAAAAACTCTTCCCCACCATGACGACACAGGACATCGTGTTCCCGTAATACCGAGTTAAATAATCTTGCCGCCGTCAGCAGGGCGAGGTCACCAACATCATGACCATAGTGATCATTTATGTGTTTGAAATGGTCGAGATCGAGCAAGATCACGCTATAAGGCTCTGCATTTTTCTGCCAGCGTTGGTGGGTTGTGGAGAGTCTTTTTTGCATTGCGCGTCGATTCCACAGCCCTGTGAGCTGGTCTTTTTCAGCCAACATTCTGATTTTACTCACCAGACGAGTCATCGCATTACCTATCATCAGGATATTGATAAGTAAGGCTAAGAACACATAAAACCACAGCACAGGAATGGCTTCAATCGTGTGCATGGCAATAAATATTGGCGTTTCACTCGGCGATAACAGGGCGATGAAAAACCGAATCATGAAGATGATAGCCATCGCGATTAAGGGGGTGATCATGGCAATCGCAATCTTATTGCCAGTCTCTCTGCGGATAGCGTAATAGTTATCTCGGCTGAGCATCACAAAAGATAGTGCTGCATTGGCTGAAAAAAGCATGGCGAGTATCGGCTGAGATTGGACATTTGGGGGAACCATCAACATGAGTGCAGCGGTGATTGCGAGCATAGTGAGATCGAGCTTAGTGCTGTGCTGTAAGCGGAACAGATATTGTGTACCCCAACGCAGCATGATAAATCCGAGTAAGATAACAATATCTGCGCAAAACCAGTAGAGGTAACTATTTGATTCGGTTCTTAGAGTGTTGAGAATGATGCCGATAAATACACAGATATTCGCAAGGGAAAAGCGTATGCTGGCTAATTTGGCAATGTTCAATGGTTTGGCGATTAATCCCCATGCAATAGCGGCTGTACCTGTCAGTAGACAGATAAATTTAATCAGTAGAAGGGCTTGGGGATCAAATTCCATGGCGGCGTTCAATTTTCCTTTAACTATAGATGGCTTTTGGCATTTTTGTTGAAATGGACTGAATGTTAAGTGAAGACCTGTGCCACAACGCCCAAGCCACAGGTTGATAATGCAATGGTTGCAAACCGGTGGGCTAACGACGAAGTTAAAAACTGCTTACTCGTCATTTATTACGGTTTAAGGATGGCCTGCTGTCGATATAAACAAATGACTATGAGTCATTATTGCGATTCTATTGCCTCCCGTTGTGGTATTTTTAAACGCGGGCGTAGGCAAAGATCTGTTAATTATCATAGTGCTGTGTTTATTTTTCGGGTTCCCGCCCTACCGTTGTCACTAAGGTGTAGCGTGTTTCAATGAGCCAATAAAAAGCGCAACCTAAGTTGCGCTGATTATCGATTTCACCTGTTCGTTAATTAAAACGCCACGGTATAACCTATAGTGGCAGTACGACCCATACCTTTGAAATAACGATCATTTGTACCCATGGTTTGTGAGTAGTAGTTGAAATAATCCTTATTAAACAGGTTTTGTACACCAATGCTTAAGGTACCCGTGTAGAGCGGCATTGAAAATGACGCGTCGACAGTGGTGTAACCATCAAACTCGGCATATTTAGCACCTTTGGCATTTTCAAAATCACGGTCCATAAAGTAATTTGCTTGAACACGTGTCGACATTTCATTATCGAAGTTGTGGGTCCAGAATAAGTTGATACGATTCGGGGAAATATTGGCGCCATCGAGATCGGTATCGACCTTATTATCGCCGTTTACATCGTATTCGCCCCGTTGCAGTGCGATGTTCATGCCCAAATCATCATTGCTTGTCAGATAAGCGGTGACATTCGCTTCGATCCCATCAATGACGCTTTTTTCACGTTTTACATCATAGAAACCGTCGCTGTTTAAGGCTAAACGGGCACCAAAATCGGTAGCAGAACGGTAGTAAGCAATCTTAGCACTTAAGAAACTACCTTGATAATCGGCACCCAATTCAACGTTATCCGTCACGATTGGAGTTAAGGCTAAAGAGTCACTAATGCTTGGATTGGCGCCGGGGAAACTGTTTCCGTCACGCAGAATACGGCCAATGTCTGGCATGCCAAAACCTTGGTTGTAGCTAGTGTAGACGCGGATATCCGGCGTGATTTTATAGGATAAACCGACATTGAATAAGGTTTCATCAAAGGTGGCTTCGCCCCCCGCGATTTGCTTATTGCCTGCACCATAGAGGGTTTTGTAGTCATCAACATTGAGGGTAGCGTGTTCGTAACGCACACCGGTTGATACGGTTAAATCTTTAATTAAATCATAGTCTAACTGTAGATACGGCGCGAAGTTATCATAGGTGCTTTCAGGTACCCAAGAGAACCCAGTTTTCACTAAGTCCTGTTCAGTCGTATCGCGGAACAAGTCGATACCATAGGCCGCATCGATGCCAGTATCTGCAATGTTTTTCGCGATTAACGAAGTTTTTAGGCCCCATTTAACCGAAGAGTTGCGTGATTGCTCGTAGTATAAGTGCTCGCCTTTGCTATTTACACCGCATTGAACCACTTGATCGCTGCCTTCAAAGGAAGGATCGTAGAAGCTATCGAAGCAACCACCGCCGTACACCGCTTTAAAGTCTTGATTAAACAACTGCATGTTGAGCTGTTGGCCTGCAATGTTTTCGTGGCTATAGGTCAAACTAGTGGTGGTGACTTGGTTATTAGCCGCTTCCCAGGGCTGTTTTTGTTCCACGGCACCGGTTGGAATACCATTGGGTTTATTTCCTGCTACGGCCATCCAGTCGCCATTGTTATCCATGTTGTAATGGTTAACCATCAGCTCTAGGCGTGACTCGGTAAAGTTGTGGCCTAATTTGATGAAGAAGTCCTTACTCTGGCTATCCATGGACTCGCCTTGCGTGGTATCCACCCCAATCACATCGTGATTGGCATCGTAGTAAACCCCGTTATTGCGATAGCTGACCGAGCCTAGCATATCGATCAATTCTGACTCGCCTGAAAACGCATAGCTGGCACCAAAACTGACACCGTTAGACTTGAGTGAGTCAGGGACTGTGACATCAAAGCTAGCGACGTGCTGGTTATCGCCCGTGGGCTTTTTGGTGATGTAGTTGATAATACCGCCCTGTGCGCCTAGGCCGTGCATCGCATTGGCGCCGTGAATAATTTCAATGCGTTCAATCATTGCAGGATCGATAGTTTGTCCTGAACGACCACCGCTGCGCAGCGGGTTCGATTGCGGCACGCCATCGATCATAATTAATGGTGCACGACCACGCAGGGTTTCACCCGTATTACTCATCTTTTGGCGGCTAGGTGAAAAGCTTGGTGCTAAGTTGCCGATAATGGTCGACAGATCTTTGGTGGTGCGGAACTGTTCTTCGAGTTGCACGCGGTCGATAATGGTCACTGTATTAGGAATCGAGCTTGGGGATTTGTCCATACGGCTCGCGGTCACGGTAATTCTTTCTATTTCTTTGTTTTTATTTATTTCCGTGTCGGATTTTTCTTGTGCAATAGCGGATTGGGTGAGTGCTGCAAAGACAGCGAGAGCAACAAACGAGGTTTTGAACGTCATATAACTTCCTGCTAAGGGCGTGTGAATTTGCTACACCGAATTCCTTGGCATCAGACTCTTCCGTTAAACAACATTGCAAATGATAGTGATTTTTATTAACTGCGGATGATAAGGAAGTCATTCGAGGTTGTCTAGTCGATCTGTAAATCAAACGAGCTAAAATGTGGCGTTTTTTGCAACTTGTGACTCGGATAGCAATTATAGGTGTATTAAGATTGAGGGTTTATCTTCATCCTACTGATTTGTTGCTGTGGCTTAGGATGACTATAATAGCGGCTTTAATTGTGCCTAAATACAACCCTTATGAACCGCAAAAAGAAAATTAATCAAACGCTTAAGCAGAAGGCGAAAAAAGCCAATGCCAAGCTTCATACCAGTAATAAACCTAAATATATCGCTAAGGCCGAACGAGTTGCACAGGCTCTCGCGGCAGAAAATGAGCTAGAAGTGTCCGTTGAGTGAGCCGTTAATCTCTAACAGTTAAATCCTCAATAAAGCTTACTTAGCCTCTAAATACTCAATGGGATTGAGATAAAAAGCCTTTTTATATCCTTGGGTTGAAGTGTCTATTCGCCAAGGTCTTGGGAACAGGCTTAAAATGGAATAGTGCAAATGGGGTGGTTTACCTTGAGCATTGCCAGTTGTACCGACTGTGCCTAGCGTTTCTCCACCTGTCGCGAATAAGCCTGTCGATGCTTCAATGCTGCCTAGGTGCGCAAAATAATGAATTTGCCATTTAGGGCCGAGTCCAACAACGACTTTTCCGCCTTTTAAAAAGTCACCCTTGTACAGCAGTAGCATGGGCGTTGGTGCGACCACGGGGGTATTGGCTGCGGCAAAAATATCGATACCCTTGTGTGTGCCTGAACTTCCCCAAGGCTCATACCAAAAGGTTTGGCTATTCCAATCCTTATTCGTGGCACCTTTTACGGGGATGATAGGTTGTTCTGGCACCAAGCATCCGGCAAGGAAAAAGAGTGCGAGAGTGAATGCGATATATTTTAGTTTCATTGTTATCTCTTACATAAATCTTTTAGTGAAACTCACTGAATTCACGCCAGTTTATTGGATATTGCAGGCGCTCGGTTGCACCAAGTGATAACCAATAGGGGCGCCAAAACGCATCGCACCAAAACTCAAGGTTCCCTTGCAAACTCCCAAGTGTATCAGGATCAACATCGGGAAAACTTTCCCAAGGAGCAGGCGGCGCGGCCTTAAAGGTAATAAGCTGTTGTAATAGATTGATATCATTGGTGATGAGCAGTACGCAGAACCCCGCAAAATCAGCATATTGCTGTAAAAATACTGTTGTCTGTAGGTTGGTGTTATGCAGTACGCCATTAAATGGCGCGTCAGAACCTACAATTTGCTCGAATCCCGCTTGGCAAAGTAAAGTGTCGAGTCGTTGTTTATCTTGATCATTCAACAAGCAATGGAGTTGATAGGCGGATAATTCAGTCTGAGTTGTTGGCGTGACTAAGGGATAAGCTTGGTGGCGAGGCAAAGTGAGACTCGCAGTTGCCTCGCCACCAAAGAGTGCTTGAAGATCCGTTGCTTGCGAGTGAGTTGTCGCTTTTATAGCTAATAGCCGTTTTACCCAGTTAAAAATCCCCATAGCTTATTCCTTAATGGCCATCGCTGGGTCGATAAAGCCGCCCGTTTCTGTTATCACCTTAGGGCTTATTGCTTCCCAGCGTAACCATCCTTTGGCGCGTGGTGCGTTTATATACCAGAGTCCAGCTCGTTGTTCTAAAAAGAAATACTCCCTTGATGGGGCAAATGGGCCGGGGTTTTGCTGGGCGATTTCGATACTGTTGTCCGTGACTTCCGCGATAATGGCGACATGGCCATAGGGATTAAACATCCATGGGGCAAAGACCAGTAAATCATCAGCCATAGGTTTGCTTTGGCTGCCATTGGTAAATTGGCGCAGCGCACGTTTTTCATTCCAACTGCCATCAGCGAGCAGATTATCGAAGAAGTCCCGGGCGTGCCCAAAACTGTCAGGCATTTTGTGTTGATATCGTTGGTAAAAGTAGCGCTTAACAAATTCAACGCATTGATATTTTATGCCGAGGTTATAGCCGTCGAGGGAGAGGTTGCGTCCCTCATTAGTGTTAACGCCACCGTTATAGTAAATCTCGATTCCATTGAGGGAGTCGATAATGTCACCCACTTGGTGATCAGTGTTGAAGTGATAGCGTGTAAGCAACTGATAGCCGAGAAAACTGACGCTAAGCCCCAGACCCACAATCAGCATCCATAAGCGAAAACCTTTAATCATCTTTAGTACGACATTCTCAAAAGATAAATTGATTCAGCATGATATAAGGCGGGATTGTATGCTGCTGTTGCTAAAGACGTCTAGCTGATAAGGGAATGTGGCGGGAGCTTAATACTTTCGTACTGAGCGCTTGCACATCTTTAATTCGTCAGGCCGATAGCGTTAATGTGCTATCGGCCTGATTATACGTGCTTATTAACGCAAACTAACTTTACAGTAGCGCAGTTGCCAACAGATAACCCACGGTTGATGCGGTACTAACACCAATCAACCCTGGAATAATAAAGCTGTGGTTAATGATGAACTTACCAATTTTAGTGGTACCTGAGCGATCGAAACCGATGCAGGCCAAATCGCTTGGATAAGTGGGCAGCACAAAGTAGCCATAACTGGCGGGTAAAAAAGCAATTAACAACTTAGGATCGACACCTAAAGCTAATCCCATCGGTGCAATCGCCGTGAGCGCAGCCGCTTGGCTATTGACCAGTTTGGAGATTAAAAACAGCACTAGGGCATAGGTCCAAGGCTGGTTTTGCACTACGTGGGAGAGGTTTTCCTTCAGTACATCCATATGGCTGATAAAGTAAGTATCGCTCATCCACGCCACGCCAAATACCGAGAATATCGCCACCATACCCGCTTTAAAAACCGGACCATTGGCAATTTCAGCTGGCTTGACTTTGCAGCTCATCAAAATAAAGGCGCCTGCAATCAACATCATCATTTGGATCACTAGGTTCATCGACAGTGGCGCGAGCTTGCCTTTCTCTTCAAACACTGGACGCAGCTCGCTAAAGGAGCCGAGTAACACTACAGCAGCGATAGCGGCAAAGAAGATCCCTGTTGCCCAATACGCTTCTTTGGGGAAGGTTTGATTCAGCAGCGTTTCGCCCTTGTCGTAGATAAAGGCTCTTTGCACAGGATCTTGAATTCGTTCTTGAAACTCTTCGTCCTTATCTAAATCTTTGCCGCGACGTAGGCTCCACAGTGCCGCCACTAACACACCGCAAAGGGAGGAGGGCACCGACACCATTAAAATGTCTAGCATGCTGTAGGCGTGGCCGACACCGTGCTGCGCCGCCAAAATCGAGACCATAGAAACGACGGCGACTGATACCGGGGAGGCGCAAATCGCCATTTGTGAGGCGACGGAGGCCACCGCCATTGGGCGTTCTGGGCGAATGTTTTTCTTCAGAGCAATGTCAGAGATAATCGGGAACATGGTGTAAACCACATGGCCTGTACCGCACAAAAAGGTGAGCGTCCATGTAGTTAACGGTGCCAGAATGGTGATGTACTGTGGATGGCGGCGCAGTAAACGTTCGGCAAACTGCATCATCACATCTAAGCCGCCTGCGGTTTGCAACACGGCGGCACAACCGATAACCGCAAGAATGGTTAACATCACTTGCACTGGTGGCTGTCCGGGGGCGAGACCAAAGACAAACGTCAATAAAAATAAACCTATACCACTTATCAACCCGAGCCCCATACCACCATAGCGGGTGCCCAGTAGCAAGCAGCCGAGTACGACAATAAATTCCATTAAAATCATTTTGATTTACCCCTGCGGAACCTGCCGCGCTATTTGTATTAGGACTAGCTTTATTTGGCGTTATTTTGCGAGGCGATTGAATTTGATAACTTGCGCTGGCGCAAGGTGTAAATAAAAAGTGGCATTAGATTTTTCATAAATTTGAGCTAGCGCTAGAAACGTGTCGCCAGAAGTTGCATCCTTGTTAACTCGGAAGCGCTAATGACGCCTGTAGCCAAGTGAAACATGCCCTAGTACTTGCTCCGGTAAAAATAACCATAACAATCGCCAAGGATGTCCAAGTGAAACCTGCCACCTATAATACCGAAGCCTTCGATGAGTGGATCCGCAGCCGCTTTGTAGAACTCAACTCGCAGCTCGAACAGCTTTATGACCAGCAGACCGACCGTGCCAATGTGCAGGGGATTGGCACTGAGCTTAAGCGCACTTTGGAAAGCGAAGGGCGAGGGCTGATTAAGGCTTTGCTCGATGAGGGCAATACCGACGAAGGCTTTGATAGTGCTTTTGATTTGCTAGGCAATGTTGGCCTGTATATGGCCGCCTGCCGCCGCCATGAAATTACTGAGCCAACACGGGAGACCACCTCGCCACTTCTTGAAGCGTCAGCATTGGCGATGCATATCGGCGCCTCAATTGGAGTCACGCCGCGCTTTGCTACCGCCCATTTAACCACCCATAACCGCGCCCATAATGGTATCTACAAACGTTTTACCGATCTGCCCGATGAAAAACTGTTTGTGGATTACAACACTAAAGGCATTTTGGCCTATAAACGTGCCGCTGATGCGCTATTAAAAATCCAGCCTTTGGGGATTTCTCATCCAATTAGTCACGATTTACTGCGCGTCGCTAAGCAGGCATTGCAGGATGTGATTGATTCTAATACGCAGTTATTCAATCGTTTAGATACGGACCGTTTCTTCTACTGTGTCCGCCCATATTACAAACCCTATCGGGTTGGTTCTGTGGTGTATCGTGGTGCCAATGCGGGCGACTTTGCCGGGATTAACGTTATCGATTTAACCCTAGGTTTATGTTTTGCCAACGAAGCATCTTATTCGCAAATGCTGGTGGATAAGTTTTTATACATGATGCCAGAGGATCAACAAATCCTGCGGGAATGCATGCGTCGCCCGAATTTGATGGATGACTTTTTACAGTCAAAGGCCAGCGTGCAGCAGGATTGGTATCAAGAAAACCTCAAGCTGTTTATCGAAGTCTGTGAATTGCATGGGCAAACCGCCATCCAGCATCACAATGAATTAGTGACTAAATACATTGCAGAACCTTCGGTCAGTATGGAGCAGCAACATTTAGCCAAAGTGACCGCCAGCGGCCCACCATTGCATGTACTGCTCGCCTCCCTTGAGCGTTTAAGGGATAGACGCGCGGCCGTATTACGTGACGATATTCGCACCCGTTATTATGATTTGAAAAAACTCAAAGACAGTTTGAGGTAAGGCCATGCTGCTAAATGTAAAACAGGATTTTTGCCTCGCAGGCCCTGGATATCTGCTTAACCATTCCGTGGGGCGGCCACTCAAATCGACCGAGCAGGCGTTTAAGCAGGCGTTTTTTGCACCTTGGCAGGAGTCTGGCCGCGAGCCTTGGGGTCAATGGTTAGGTGTCATCGATAACTTTACCGCGGCGCTGGCAAGCCTTTTTAATGGTCAGCCGCAGGAATTTTGCCCGCAGGTGAATCTATCGAGCGCATTGACCAAGTTGGTGATGTCACTGGATAGATTAAATCGCGATGGCGCCGTGGTGCTGATGAGCGAGATTGATTTTCCTAGCATGGGATTCGCCCTTAAAAAGGCATTGCCCGCAAGTTGTGAACTGCGCTTTATTCCCAAGGGCTTAGATGTTACCGACCCCAATGTGTGGGACGCACATATCAGCGACGATGTCGATTTAGTCTTTGTCAGCCATGCCTATTCTAACACGGGACAACAGGCCCCCCTCGCGCAGATTATCCCCCTTGCCCGTGAGCGTGGCTGCTTGAGCCTAGTGGATGTGGCGCAATCGGCTGGGATTTTGCCGCTGGATTTAGCCAAGCTACAGCCAGATTTTATGATTGGTTCGAGTGTGAAATGGTTATGCTCCGGCCCAGGCGCTGCGTATCTGTGGGTTAATCCTGCCATCTTGCCCGAATGTCAGCCACAGGATGTGGGTTGGTTTAGCCATGAAAATCCCTTTGAGTTTGATATTCATGATTTTCGCTATCATCCAACAGCGTTGCGGTTTTGGGGCGGCACGCCTTCTATCGCCCCCTACGCTATTGCCGCCCATAGTATTCAATATTTCGCCAATATTGGCTCACAGGCGATGCGTGAGCATAACTTGCAACTGATGGCTCCAGTGGTACAGGCATTGGACAATGAGCTCGTCTCGCCGAGGGCAATCGATAAGCGTAGCGGTACGCTGATTTTGCAATTTGGCGAGCGGCAAGCGCCGATCATGGCGGCATTGGCTGAGGCGAATATCAGTGTCGATGCCCGCAGTTTAGGGATACGCGTATCGCCACATATTTATAACGATGAGGCCGATATCCTAAGGTTACTGGAGGTGATAAAAGCCCATTGTTAACGGATTGAACTTGGCTGACTCAGCCGACATGGCGCAATAGCCTCGAACAGGGAGCATGGCTCTGGGGCGCTAAGGTGCCCCCTAATGCCGATGTCGTGAACCCATGCCATGAGGCTGAAGTCATTTATGGGGGCGAATATGCTTAAATGCTGTAGTTATAGTGGCAGAACATAGAACGCGGGGTTCGGAGCTTAGGATTACTGGGCGTGATAGCTAAATCGACTGGCAGCATCACGGTATCGACGATCAGCGAGCTACCCATATCGACCAGTGTCAGGGGGATAGTAAACAGTAGCAGGGGCGGGGCGGATAACGCAGAAACTATCGTACACTCCTCGCCATTATCGACAGCCGTTTGAACACTGGAGAAAGAATGCCCCCAAGTTGAATTTTCTCCCATCCTCGATGTTATTGTTGCACATCCCGTGAGAGAACAGCACACGACCAAGCAAGTCAACCAACGCATAACCACTCCATTGTTTATATGTGAAAAACCGCATTGTTTCGGTATGAGCGACTCGCTTGATTAACTTTGGGCGTTAGTCTTATGGAACCCGAACTGGTTTTGTTCGACACCGATATATTCAGTTTTAGCAAGTCGGCATTCTAACCACATGAATATATGTGTCAATTATTCAGCAGCAGTAATGAGACAACAGTAAAGAGACTCCCAACTTTAGTGTCGCTGTAGTTAACGCCTCTGCCTATAAGTTAGTTTTATATCGCGTTTAGCTCAGTCTTAAACGACATCTGTCCCTATTGTTGTTATTGCAGTGGTGTCTGCTGGTATGCTTTCTTTTGATGATAAATAAGTGGTTGGCTATGTCGCCATTTAGAGAAAAGTGTTGGTCATTGCACCAGCATGAAAGTAGCGTATACCTTCAAGAAACAAAAAGCCCCATCAGCAAAACTGTTGGGGCTTTGATACTTTATGCATGCATTTATACAGTGAGTAATTGCATGCATCTAGCCATTACAGGCTGTAGTACATTTCAAACTCTAATGGGTGAGTTGTACGGCTTACACGCTCAGCTTCTGCAGATTTCAGTGCAATGTAAGACTGGATGAAATCTTCGCTAAATACACCGCCGCGAGTTAAGAACTCGTGGTCAGCTTGCAGGTTTTCAAGGGCGTTTTCTAATGAAGTCGCTACTTGTGGGATTTCAGCCGCTTCTTCCGCTGGCAGATCGTACAAGTCTTTATCCATCGCTTCGCCTGGATGGATCTTGTTTTGGATACCATCGATACCCGCCATCAGCAGTGCTGCGAAACCTAAGTATGGGTTTGCATGTGGATCTGGGAAGCGAGTTTCGATACGACGACCTTTAGGGCTTGGTACCACTGGAATACGGATTGAAGCGCTGCGGTTACGTGCTGAGTAAGCTAACATCACTGGCGCTTCGAAGTGTGGTACTAAACGCTTGTAAGAGTTAGTGCTTGGGTTAGTGAAAGCGTTCAGTGCGCGAGCGTGCTTGATGATACCACCGATGTAGTACAGTGCAGTTTCACTTAAACCAGCATATTTGTCGCCTGCGAACAGGTTTACGCCATCTTTCGCCAGAGATTGGTGAACGTGCATACCGCTACCGTTGTCGCCAACGATTGGCTTAGGCATGAAAGTCGCAGTCTTACCGTAGGCGTGAGCCATGTTGTGTACTACGTACTTCAGAATTTGGATTTCGTCCGCTTTCTTAGTCAGGGTATTGAAGCGAGTTGCGATTTCGTTTTGACCCGCAGTCGCCACTTCATGGTGGTGAGCTTCAACCACTTGACCCATTTCTTCGAGCACTAAACACATAGCGCTACGTAAGTCTTGTGATGAGTCAACAGGAGCTACTGGGAAGTAACCGCCTTTCACGAATGGACGGTGACCAGTGTTGCCACCTTCGTAGCTAGTGCCAGAGTTCCATGCCGCTTCTTTAGCGTCGATTTTCACGAAACAACCAGACATGTCAGTACCGAAACGGACATCGTCGAACAGGAAGAATTCTGGTTCTGGTCCAACTAATACAGTGTCAGCGATACCGGTAGAGCGTAAGTATTCTTCCGCTTTTTTCGCGATAGAACGTGGGTCGCGGTCATAACCAGTCATAGTGCCTGGCTCGAGAATGTCACAACGGATCAGCGCAGTGGTTTCTTCGGTGAATGGATCCAGTACGAACGTAGTTGGGTCTGGCATCAGTACCATGTCTGATTCGTTAATGCCTTTCCAGCCAGCGATTGACGAGCCGTCAAACATTTTACCGTCTTCGAAGAAGTCAGCGTCTACCTGATGAGCTGGGATAGATACGTGCTGCTCTTTACCTTTGGTGTCGGTAAAACGTAAATCAACAAACTTAACTTCTAATTCTTCAAGTTGCTTTAAAACTGATTCAACTGACATTCTCAAGTCTCCGGTAGGGTAAAGGGATGTCCCTTCTATAATCTTTTAACTCAAGTAGTGCTTGAGCCAAACTTACTAGCTATAAAGCGATATCTATGCCAACAATTTAACTTGTTGATAATTAATAAATATGTGTTTTATTGCACTATCTTTAACTCTGTATTGCACTTTATTGGTGCGTTTTGATGTGGCATTTTGGTGCATTCATCCATTTTGGTGCGCGCCATTCGCCCCCCATTTTAGTGCAGTGACGATGAGCATCGGCTTGCTTGGTTAATTCATATCCATATTCAAGCTGAGCAGCATACTCGCTGTTAGCCTGTTACTATCCATTAGGCTCAGCAAAACAGAATGAATTTAGCATATAAATAAGTCTAGATAACCGCGTAAGGTCACTGTTTTCAGTGCTCGCCATAATGTCACAAAACAGTGAGATGCTAAGCTGTTTTTCTGATAATGATTTTGGCTTGTTTTCATTGCTTATCATTAAAAATCAATTGATTAGCCTTGTTGTTCTTAGGTGGGAATAGAGTTTATTGAAACTGCGTCTAAAGCCATTTATTGAGGCTATCGAGAAAATACTTAGGTAGCGGTTTGGCATACTGATGTGTTTGGACGAAAAAACGGGGCTGCCGAATTGGGGTTATTCGCTATACTTATGGCGGCCTTGAGCGCATAGTCTGCAATGACATTCCAGTGAAAAATAGTAATTTCAGCTGGTTAGTCGTATTGAGTTCGAGATAACGTGGCAATTGTCTGCGCGTTAACGGTGCATTTGGGTTATTTGCCTTATCGCCATAACTGATTCGTTAGCATAGGCCCCAAAAAATAGTTTTATAAGTGTTCAAAAATAATCCTGTGCGATATGGCCGCTCTGGAGTAGAATGTCACGCTTTTTTATGGCGACTCAACGTAGATTGCTGTAACGAATATTGTAATATCCCTAATTTTGTTTGATGGTAAGAGGTTTATCTGTGCTAGAGAATTTACGTAACATCGCCATTATTGCGCACGTTGACCATGGCAAAACGACCCTGGTTGACAAGCTGCTGTCGCAATCAGGAACCCTTGAGACCCGGGGAGAAGCTACTGAGCGGGTGATGGACTCCAACGATCTTGAAAAGGAGCGTGGAATCACGATTCTGGCAAAGAACACTGCCATCAAGTGGAACGACTACCGCATCAACATCGTAGACACCCCAGGCCACGCCGACTTCGGTGGTGAGGTTGAGCGCGTTCTGTCTATGGTTGACTCAGTATTACTGCTGGTTGACGCCGTTGACGGTCCAATGCCACAGACTCGCTTCGTAACCAAGAAAGCGTTCGCCCAAGGCTTAAAGCCAATCGTTGTTATCAACAAGATTGACCGCCCTGGTGCACGCCCTGATTGGGTTATCGACCAAGTATTCGACCTGTTCGATAACTTAGGTGCGACTGACGAGCAATTAGATTTCCCAATCGTTTATGCTTCTGCATTAAACGGTTTTGCAACTTTAGATCCGGATGTCGTCAGTGAAGATATGACGCCACTGTTCCAGACTATCATTGAAAAAGTATCTCCACCTGCAGCAGATGCTGAAGGTCCGTTCCAGATGCAAATTTCTCAGCTTGATTACAACTCTTACGTAGGTGTAATCGGTGTTGGTCGCATCAAGCGTGGTAGCATCAAAGCTAACCAACAAGTGAGCGTAATTGGTGCTGACGGTAAAGTACGCAACGGTAAAATGGGCCAAGTATTAGGTTACATGGGCTTAGAGCGTACCGAAGTTGACGTTGCAAACGCGGGCGACATCGTAGCGATTACTGGTTTAGGCGAGCTGAAGATTTCTGACACTGTGTGTGCCGCTGGTAATGTTGAAGCACTACCACCACTATCAGTTGACGAACCAACGCTGACCATGACGTTCCAAGTCAACACTTCACCTTTCGCAGGTAAAGAAGGTAAATACGTGACATCACGTAACATTCTTGAGCGTCTGCAACAGGAATTAGTGCACAACGTGGCACTGCGTGTTGAAGAAACCGACAGCCCAGACCGTTTCGCGGTATCTGGCCGTGGTGAATTACACTTATCTATCCTGATCGAAAACATGCGTCGTGAAGGTTATGAATTAGCGGTTTCTCGCCCAGAAGTTATCTTAAAAACCATCGATGGCGAACTGTGTGAACCATACGAAACCCTGACCGTTGACGTTGAAGAAGAGCATCAAGGGACAGTCATCGAGAAGCTGGGTATCCGTAAGGCTGAGATGAAAGATATGCAGCTTGACGGTAAAGGCCGCGTGCGCGTTGACTTTATCATCCCAAGCCGTGGCTTAATTGGTTTCCAAACTGAGTTCTTAACTGCAACTTCTGGTACTGGTCTGATTTACCACTCATTCGATCACTACGGTCCGCACAAAGGTGGCGATATCGGTCAACGTGCTAACGGCGTATTGATCTCTAACGCTACGGGTAAGGCGCTGACATTCGCACTGTTCGGTCTGCAGGACCGTGGTCGTCTGTTTATTGGCCACGCAGCCGAAGTTTACGAAGGTCAAGTTGTGGGTATTCACTCACGTTCTAACGACCTGACAGTTAACTGCCTGAAAGGTAAGCAGCTAACTAACATGCGTGCTTCTGGTACTGACGAAGCTCAAGTACTGACTACGCCAATCACTTTAACACTCGAGCAAGCGCTTGAGTTTATCGATGATGACGAATTAGTTGAAGTAACACCTAAGAGCATCCGTGTTCGTAAGAAACACTTAACTGAAAACGACCGTAAGCGCGCTAGCCGCGGTTAATGGTGGTTGTGGTGGTCACGTAAAGTGACTGCCATACAGTGAATAAAGCCCTGCTAAGGCAACTTAGCGGGGCTTTTTAATGGCTATATTTCAGGTTCATGTACTGAGCGTATGCAGTTACGACCTGCGGACTTCGCCAAGTAAAGGGCGGTATCTGCTTGGTGGACTAATTCTAAGGCATTATGTCTATCTGAGGGGAGTAAACACGCGACCCCCACGCTGACCGTGACAATTCCTATGTCTGTTTTAATATGGGGTATAGCAAGCGATTGAATAAGTTGATGTACGTGCTTGGCGGTGTCGAGTGCGCTTTGGTGATCCGTATTGGGGAGTAAAATAACAAATTCTTCGCCGCCATAGCGTGCAACCAATTCACCTGCCCGACGACCTGATTGAGATAAGCTGTTCGCCAGCATCTTGAGACAATCATCTCCAGCGAGATGGCCATAAAAATCGTTAAATAATTTAAAGTGGTCAATATCGAGCATGATAAGCGAGAGTGGCGTGTTGTTGCGTTGCCCACGACTCCATTCCTTTTGCAGCATTTGATCAAACAATCTACGGTTGCCAATATTGGTTAACCCATCGGTATTGCTGAGTTTTTCGAGTCTGTTGTTCGCTTCGGCAAGTTCATAGGTTCGCGCTTGTATAATGGACTCTAGCTCTCGATTGCGCTCTTCTAAACTCGTCATCGGGTAAATTTCGCCTTGTTTTGCTAAACCATAGGGAATGGATATTCCACTATGGACGATTTTCCAATCGTTGCTTTCTTGGCGAAAAATCAGCACTAACCTTGCGGTTTCTTGGCTGAGTATCGAGTCTGGAATAGGGAGGTGTATATGGAAAAACGCTGTAATAACAATAATATCTTCGGCAAGATCCTGTAGTGAAAGATCTAATACTTCAATATGGATCCGTTCGGGGACTTGGGCGAAGTCCTGACGGGTTATTTTTACCCATTCATCTTTACTGGTGACAAGAATATCGCTGCTACCTGCATAACCACTAAAAGTATCGCTAAAGCGGGCTGTGAGTTTGTCATCCCGTGCAGCGTACATCTCAATATATTCATCAAAAAGTGACTGCATAAGTTGCAAGCGTCTCTGTCGCATAGATTCACCTCAAGTAAGAATATAAGCGTTTTATTGTTCTTATTTGAGATGAGTATTAGTGATAAAACCATCTTCCGTTCTGATTAAAATCAAGATAGTGATGTAAAAACCACCAATAGTGTGATCTGTGCCCGCTTTTTGAGCTAGGGTTTGCTGTTCTTGTTACAGTTACCTAGCTTTAGTGGCAAAAGTTTGAAATGTTGTCATTTTGCTTGTTTAGTATACAGACCGAATGGTGCATTAATCGTTACTTTGGAACAGTGCAGAAGGGATTAATGCAAACGATAAACGTTTTAGAAGACGTCCAAACCAGATAAGCCTAATGACGCCTTATAGGGTCATTCCCTTCGTTAGCCATAAGTAAAGGAATATTCCATGGACAAGACTCAACACTCTCAAGGTAAATGCCCCGTGATGCATGGGGCAAATTCAGCCGTTGCCAGCAACAATATGGATTGGTGGCCTAAGGCACTAAATCTCGATATTTTGCATCAGCATGATAAGAAGACGGATCCCATGGATCCCAACTTTAATTACCGTGAAGCCTTTAAGACCCTTGATCTCGCTGCCGTGAAGCAGGACTTACATTCTCTTATGACCGATAGCCAAGATTGGTGGCCAGCCGATTGGGGGCATTATGGTGGCTTGATGATCCGCATGGCATGGCACTCTGCGGGAACCTATCGCATTGCCGATGGCCGTGGCGGTGCGGGGACGGGTAATCAACGCTTTGCCCCACTCAATAGCTGGCCCGATAACGCCAACCTTGATAAAGCCCGCCGTTTACTCTGGCCGATTAAGAAAAAATACGGCAACAAACTCTCATGGGCAGATTTGATGATCCTCGCGGGTAATGTGGCCTACGAGTCTATGGGCTTAAAAACCTATGGATTTGCCGGCGGTCGAGAGGATATTTGGCATCCTGAAAAAGACATTTATTGGGGCTCTGAAAAACAATGGCTTGCGCCAAGTGATAATCCTAACAGCCGTTATTCGGGCGCGCGTGACCTTGAAAATCCCTTAGCTGCCGTAATGATGGGGCTGATTTATGTGAATCCTGAAGGGGTTGATGGTAAACCCGATCCACTGCGCACCGCTCAAGATGTGCGTGTCACTTTTGCACGAATGGCGATGAATGATGAAGAAACCGTGGCCTTAACCGCCGGTGGTCATACGGTGGGCAAATGCCATGGCAATGGTAAGGCACAGGATCTTGGCCCTGAACCCGAGGGCGAAGAACTTGAGGCCCAAGGTTTGGGCTGGCTCAACAAAAAAGGCCCAGGCACTGGCGCGAATACCGTTACCAGTGGTCTCGAAGGCGCTTGGACGACTCATCCCACTCAATGGGATAACGGTTATTTTCACCTACTGTTAAATTACGATTGGGAATTGAAAAAAAGCCCCGCGGGCGCCTCTCAGTGGGAACCTATTAATATTAAAGAGGAAGATAAAGTCGTCTCAGTGGGCGACCCGAATCGCAAGTTTAACCCCATCATGACCGATGCGGATATGGCGATGAAAATGGACCCCGAGTATCGCAAGATCTCCGAGAAGTTTTATCAAGATCCCGCCTATTTCTCCGAGGTATTTGCCCGTGCTTGGTTTAAGTTAACTCACCGCGATCTGGGGCCTAAGAGCCGTTATTTAGGGCCAGAAGTGCCGAGTGAAGAGCTGATTTGGCAAGACCCCATCCCAACCGTTGATTATCGTTTGGATGCCAGTGAGATTGTCGACCTGAAGGCGAAATTATTAGCCTCGGGACTCAGTGTTTCCGAATTGGTCGCAACCGCGTGGGACAGCGCGCGCACCTTCCGAGGCTCGGATTTCCGCGGTGGCGCCAATGGCGCACGGATCCGTTTAGCACCACAAAAAGATTGGCAGGCCAACGAACCCGAGCGTTTGCAAAAAGTATTGCAGGTGTTGAGCGCGTTGCAGGCAAGCTTAAGCAAAAAGGTCAGTATTGCCGACTTGATTGTCCTCGGTGGCGCTGCGGCGATTGAAAAGGCCGCCCACGCTGCGGGAGTCAATATCACAGTACCTTTCATGCCTGGCCGTGGTGATGCCACGCAGGAAATGACCGATGTGGAATCCTTTGCCGTACTTGAGCCTTTGCACGATGCGTATCGTAACTGGCAGAAAAAGGATTATATAGTTCAGCCCGAGGAGATGATGCTCGATCGCACTCAACTTATGGGGTTAACCGCCCATGAGATGACAGTGTTGGTTGGGGGAATGCGGGTGTTGGGCACTAACTATGGCGGTACACGCCACGGCGTGTTTACCGACAAAGTGGGTGTGTTAACTAATGATTTCTTTGTGAATCTTACCGATATGGCCTACAACTGGAAGCCTGCGGGTACTAATTTGTATGAGATAGTCGAGCGTAAAACTGGCGCAGTGAAGTGGACCGCTACCCGTGTCGATCTGGTGTTTGGCTCTAACTCGATTTTGCGCTCCTATGCTGAGGTTTATGCGCAGGATGATGCCAAAGAGAAGTTTGTGCATGACTTTGTGGCCGCTTGGACTAAGGTAATGAATGCCGACAGGTTCGATTTGGCTTAGTCACTGGCACTCAAGCTTATCGTGACCATAAAAGGTGCAGCTTAGACTGCACCTTTTTTATGTCTCTTATTAACAAATCAGAGAGTTAATGACCCACTCGGTCAATCACTTGGATAAGTTCCATGCGGATAGCGTCCGGTGTTTGGCTATGCCAGAACCCGGCTAAATAAGCGCCGAGTGGCAGGAGGAAGAGCGCCAATAATAACAAGACTAACAATCCTTTATGGCTAACTCTGTGACCCGATTTAAGGCCAAAACCGAGTGCCGCCGATTTAGGGCAGGCCGCCACACAGCGCATACAGGCTTGGCATTCGTCGCTGCGAACCGTGGTTTTGGTATGCACTATGATGTTGGCTGGGCAGGCGCGGGTGCATTTGTCGCACTTCATACCCTTGGCTTCGATCAGGCAATGCTGAGTATCGCGGCGGATTTTGAGTGGGCTGGCAAAACTTAACAGTCCGAGCATGGCACCATAGGGACACAAGTAGCGGCAAAAACCTTGGCGACGCCATGCGGCGAGGACGAGGATAAGAGCAAAGCAGGCTAAGGTAATAAGCCCTGGTGTGACAAAAAACAGTGCCATCTTAAGGTCGGCAATCTTGTGGTAGTTACCCTGCAGATAATAGGGAATCGACTCGCTTGGCATGCCGATCACTACATAAAACAGCCCTAGCAGTAATAAGTATTTCAGCATCCGTAGTGGCCAGTCTAGCCATGCTGGGGGCGCAAGTTCTGCTTTGATAAAGCGTTTGCGCAAGGCGTAAAGGTATTCGCCGGCAAGTCCTAAGGGGCAGGCCCAGCCACAAAAGGCGCGTTTACAGAGTAGGCCAGTGAGTAGCACGGCGGCGAGCATCACTGCGGCGGCGGGATGGATTTGGTCCCACAGGTTGAGCGTCAATATGGCTTTTAATTCAATCCCGCCGGCGATGGGCAAAAAGGCATCGACAACATCAGGGCGCATTAACCAAGGCGTGACCCCTTGTTTGAGTTGGATAGCATTAATGCAGTATTGGATGGCGACTAAAAACAACGAGAGTGCGAGCAGGTGTTGGCAACCTTCACGCAGGGCGTTGATTTTTATCTCGGCCTTATACTCCACCGGAGCAAACTTATGGGCAATAAGTGCAAGGGGCAAGGCAATGATTAGGGCGAGCGCCAAGGGCCAGTAGAGGCTAATCGCCACGGCGCCAACACTCAGGAGTAAGGTGGTTACTGCTCCCCATTTTTTACCACTCCAATAGCTTAGGGAGGCAATATACATTAGGGCCAACATTAGGGTAAGGGATTCAATAAAGGTCATGTTAATACTGCAAATAGAATACACGTATTCAATCTGAGCAATCTTTTGTAGATAAGTTTATGAGCCTAAAGTGAATTTGTGCGTTAGATCCAATATTGATTGAATCATCACACTAAAGCGCGCCATCGCTCACAAAGCTAAAAATCTTAGCCTTGCACAAACGAAACTGGGAATGCAGGGAGGATAAAATCAACAGCAAACCGCCATCGCAGCTTGCCGAGGTGTTTAGAGGGTTAGAGCATCAGTGCTAAGCTGTTAATTCAGATTGGTTTGACGGAATTAACAGCCAGTTTGAGCAAGCTAAATGGCCTTACCCTTTTGAGTTATCAAGGGCCTCGATAAATCGAGTAGACTCGTTGATAGATTTATTCATCTCTTTGATTAAGCCTGAGATATCCGTTTGTAAGTTGGCAAATTCACCTTTAATCGCGCCTATCGCCTGGGCATTTAAGTTATGCTTTAAATACAGCATATTGTCTTTCATAGCGGTGAGAATGGGCGGCATTTTTGATTCGGCGCGGCGCATGGTTTTAATCAACTGCTCGTAGGAGCGACGGGTTTCCTTGAGCTTAGTTTCACTGTTGCGGCGTAGGCTCGCTTTGCTGATCTCACCAATTTCCGTTTGCCACTCATCGAATAGCGCCTCGGCAACATCTTCGACTTTGTTGATGCGATTACTTACATCATCGGCGGCACTTTGGGCTGACTCGTATTCATCTTTAGCCTTGTTATAGGCCTTTTCGAGGTTGCCACCATTGTGGTTGAGTAGGGCTTGCATCTCCTCGAGTGCTGAGCTGAACTCTTTTTGCGCATCCTCTTGGGATTCTTTCGCGGCTTTCACTCTGTCGACCATAATGTCGCGCTTGTGGTAGCCCACTTTTTCCATGGCACCGTAATAGGCACTCTGGCAGCCCGTCAGCAATAGCGTTGCCGCTATCAGACTAGAGGTGATCAATCTTTTCATTGGGTATTCCGTCACTGAGTCAGATGAAGTTAGTCGGCCTTAAAACGTGCCGCATCGATAATGCTCCAGAGGTGAAAGATAGCACCAATTACCGCGGGCACAATTAACCACCAAAGGGCGTAGCCGACTACAGTGACCACGAAGAATAGCAATGCTGCCAAAATTCGCCCTTGTAGCAGTTGGCCTAGGCCTGGGAAAAACAGACTAGCGATTGCGGCGATAACATTGCCAGTGGATCCTTGTTGTGACATCAATTCACTCCTTAGACTTGTAAATTAAGTGTTTATTGTACGAAGATAACGAGTCTATACCAACAGAATCAAGAGAAACCCGTGACTAAGAAGATAGATCTGGCACAAATTCGAGCCTTACTCCTTGGGATTTGGCACTTCCTGCTGCATTTACGCCAGCGCCTAGTAGAAGATCAAATCAATATTCGTGCGGGCCACTTGGCCTATGTCACCCTATTATCGCTCGTTCCTATGGTGGCGGTGACTATGTCTATGCTGTCGGCGTTTCCTGTGTTTAAGGGGATCCGCGGCCAAATTGAAGCCTTCGTTTACGAGAATTTTTTACCCGCAGCGGGCGATACGGTACAAGTCTATATCAATGAATTTGTGGGTAATGCCTCTAAAGGCACAGCGGTGGGGATTGCGGCCTTAGTGGTGGTGGCGATTATGCTGATCTCCGCCATTGATAAGTCACTGAATAATATTTGGCGCACTAAGGAAAAACGTTCTGTGGTCGTGGCCTTTTCCATGTATTGGATGGTGATTACCTTAGGCCCTGTGCTGGTGGGGGCGAGCCTAGTGGCGACTTCCTACGTGGTGTCGTTAAAGCTGTTTGAGGGCGACACCTTATCTGGCGTAATGCCGCTGTTTATCGAACGTTTGCCGCTGTTATTTTCGGTGGCCGCGTTTTTACTGCTGTATATGGTGGTGCCGAATCAAAAGGTGAAGTTTTGGCACGCACTACTCGGTGCTGTGGTGGCAGCCTTGCTATTCGAGTTGGGGAAAAAAGGTTTTGCTTTGTATGTGACGAAATTTCCAAGTTATGAAGCCATTTATGGTGCGCTGGCGACCATTCCTATTCTATTTGTTTGGGTATATTTATCTTGGATGATCGTGCTGCTGGGCGCCGAAATTACCGCCGCCATGCCCGAGTATTTGGACTATGAGTCCAGTAGCGATATCAACGAAATTAACCTCGATGATCAGCCTTTAGCGGCGCAGGATACACCCGCCGCGCAGCCAGAAACCACATCTGCCCAGTCAAGCCAAGTGCTTGAGACGACAGGTGAACTTGCGGCAAACGCGCCTTCATCGACTACACTGGATAAGCCGTAGCTAAGTTATCATTCACCAAGACATTCAGCGAGCCTTATCCCACCTATGATCACTGATGCCCATCCGCTTGCCGCTTTTATCCGCCGTGATTGGCTGATGATAGGCAATGGGCAGCAGTTGCATCTCGCTCAATATGGTAATCCGCAGGGTATCCCGCTGCTGTATTTGCATGGTGGCCCTGGCGCGGGGGCTTCGATCAGTGAACTGAGTTTATTTAACCCAGAGCACTATTGGATTTTACTGCTAGATCAACGTGGTGCGGGACAATCGCTGCCTGCTGGCGAGTTGGAACACAATCATTTAAATGGGCTTATCTGCGATATTGAGGCGATTCGCATTCACTTAGGCATAGCGCGTTGGTGCCTAGCGGGTGGCTCATTTGGCGCCACCTTAGCCTTAATTTACAGTGGGTTATTTCCGCAGCGGGTAATAGCTCAAGTATTATGGGCGCTGTTTCTTCCATCAAAAGAAGGGATTGAATGGCTCTATGCGCCCTCGGGCGCGGCGCAGTTATATCCACAGGCTTACCGTGAATTTGCCGCGCCTTCTATTGGATTGGCGGATTTATTTACGCATTATCAGCTAGGATTTAACGCCCAAGATGAAGCAACTCGCCACGAATCTGCCCGCCGTTGGATCCAATGGGAAATAACCTTAGCGGGCGTACCAACTGGCCTACCTAAGCGGCTTGCGCCGCCGCTATTCGCCTTAGCTCAAATCGAGCTGCACTATGCGCAAAATGATTACTTCAATATGTTCAGTGTATTACAACGGGTGACATCTCAAGTCTCTGCGCGTACCCTGCTATTACAAGGCACGCAGGATGCTGTCTGTCCTGCACGCTTATTAGCCGCATTTGGGGCAAAAATCGATAACCCCAAGATTCAAATCCACACTATTGTTGATGGCGGGCATTCGCTGAATAGTGAAATACTCTCACTTGCCGTCACTCTCGAAATTCAAGCCATGTGGTCTTGGATAAAGCGACAGGAGTTAACATGAAATTAGCTATGATTATTGCCGCCATTTTGGGATTAACGGCCTGTGCGGCCACCTCATCCTCTACCCCAGAATCTCAATCGACATCTTCTGCGGTCGAATCTACCGAGGCTCGCGCACCTGTGGCGCCTAAAGTGGTGCAATTGGCTGGAATGACCAATGAGGCCGCTGCTGATGCTTTGTATCAGGCCTTAATTAATGCCAACTATTTAGCCACTAAAGTCGGGGCGGATAAGGTTGCGGTGCAATTTGGCAATAATGATTTTATGCTCGAACCCAGTATAAATGCTGCGGGGATTGACCGTATTTTGATGAACCGTTTTTATGCGGTGCATCCACAGTTGCAGGCCAGCCCTGAACTGCCCGCGGTGATTGGCGAACTAAACGCCAAGCTAAACTTCGCTAAATTTGTATTGCGCGAGCAAGGTGCGGTGATCCAAATCCAAGGTACTGTGACCTTTGCTGATAAGGTCGAAATCGAGGAGCTTCGCCGTTTTATGCTGTGGACCGATGGCGGCTTGGCTGAAATCGCTAAGTCCTTGCCGGAGGGAATTGAGCAGTATCTGCGCCCAATTCCTTTGATGCCCGTTGTTAAGTCTTAATTTAAAGGAAAAGTTGTGATCGCCTTAATTCAAAGAGTCAGCCGCGCCAGTGTGGTTGTAGATAATCAAACCATAGGTGCAATTGATAAGGGCTTGTTAGTTTTACTGGGGGTTGAGCGGGAAGATAACCGCGAGAAGATGGAAAAGCTAGCTACTAAAGTGATGAGTTATCGAGTTTTTTCTGACGAAAACGGCAAAATGAACCTCAATTTGACTCAAGCGGGAGGTTCGCTTTTAGTGGTATCCCAATTTACCTTGGCCGCTGATACTGAGCGTGGGCTAAGGCCGAGCTTTTCGGGTGCGGGCACACCAGAACAAGCGCTTGGCCTGTATGAAGAGTTTGTCGCCTTTTGCCGCGCCAAGGGCGTGACCACCGAAACAGGGCAATTTGCTGCTGATATGAAGGTTGAACTGGTCAACGATGGCCCAGTGACCTTCCATTTACAGGTTTAACCTACAGGACAGTGTGCCAACGGCAGTAAGGACATGCACATGGACGAATTATTAAACCAATTACGCCAGACCTGGCACCGCACGATACCTGTGAGTGAGTTTATGCAGATAGCGCCGCTGTCATTTACTGATGGTGAATTGAGCGTGAGTGCGCCACTCGCGCCGAATATTAATCTGCATCACACCATGTTTGCGGGCAGCATTTATACCCTTATGACCCTCACAGGTTGGGGCATGGTATGGCTGCAACAGCAACTCCTTAATGTGGATGGCGACATAGTGTTAGCCGATGCCCATATCCGTTACTTGGCGCCCATTCGCAATCAACCTATTGCACGCGTGGTATGGCAGGATGCCAGTTTAGCGGGCTTATCTGTGGGGCGAAAAGCCAAAGTTCGACTTGTGGTTAAGCTTTACTGTGAAGACCTGCTCTGCGCGGAGTTTTCTGGCCTGTATATTAGTCTTCCAAGCATTAAAAAATAGTTGCGACTGTTTGATTTTTGTAAATTTTCATCGTTGATGTTGCCTTTAACTTGCAATAGAATCTTTGGCTTAATGCAACTTAAGTTGCATACGCCATGGTCCGTACGGTTATCACGTTTATGCTGTATGGCGCTATTTGCATTGATATTAAGGATAACCGATGCGATTTCTCTCCTGTGTGCTTATTGCTCTATTTTGTTTTCATCTCAGTGGTTGCGCCAATACCAAGTTAAATGCCAATAAATTACCAAAGGGTGTGGTGCTAAATAAAGCTATTACGCTCCCTGTGGATGTGAGTGTTGCTTATTATTTGCCCCATTCGCAGTTAAATAACCGTTTTTATTTAGAGAAATGGAATATTTGGGTCGATCCAGGAAAATCACTCAGTGATGGCGTGAAGGATGGTTTTGGTGCTTATTTTTCAAATGCTAAGTTATTAGACCGCACGCAAGCGAGTCAGTATGGACTGCTGATCGATATCGATCCTGAGTGGAAATTTGAGTCGGGTAAAGCAGAAATGATCATGAGCTATCGGGTATTTAATGGCTCCGATAAGCCCATTCGCGAAGGGCAAAAATCCTTTAAGGCAGATATTGGTTATTTAGGGGATGGTTTAGGCCTTTATAACGCCGCATTGCGTGCGACTCAATTAGTGATTGTCGATGTGCTAAACACGTTGACGCCGTCGGCTAGCTCCTATCCTGCTCAGTATGCAATGAAGGATGTCTCGGCGAATTTGCTGGCAAATATGCAAAAGCCAGTCAGTACAGGAACAGGTTTTTATATTAATCCTCAGGGGCAAATTGTTACTGCGGCCCATGTACTCAAAAATTGCATGGTGACACAGGTGAATGTTGGCGGTAAATCCTTTGATGCGGCCGTAGAGGCTAGCTCGACCTTATTGGATTTAGCGGTCGTGAGTACGGGTACGCCAGTGGAGCAATACTTACCATTGCGCAAAGGTACAGAGATTTTCTTGGGCGAGGCGATTACCAATGTTGGCTATCCCTTGCAGGGATTATTGGCGGCCTCTCCCAATTTAACGCGCGGAAATATCAGCTCACGCGAGGCATTAAAGGGGGCGGTGGGGCAATTCCAGTTTTCGGCACCGATCCAGCCCGGCTCAAGTGGTGGCCCAGTGGTCTCTGACGGTGGGGAGCTATTAGGTATTACCGTCAGTACCTTAAATGTGACGAGTCTACGTGAATCGGGTGCATTGCCGCAGAATGTTAACTTTGCCCTTGATGCAAAATATGCTGCCCGTTTTTTAGATAAGCACCGCATTAGTTATCAGTCGGTTGAGCCCAATATGAAGGGCGATATTCGAACGGCAAATGCGGCGGCACTTGGTGCTGTTGTTCAACTAAATTGCTATCAATAAGGATGTTTCCAATGCTATTTATGCTTCGTATTTTGATACTGGCTTTGTTGCTCATTAGCCCGTTTGTTAAAGCACAAACCACGGTACTTCCACCAGTATTTTTTATTAGTACCATTGATTCAACTGACTTTTATAACAAACTCAAGGGTATCCTATTATTTGAAAAAATGGATAAAGAGAATATCGGTAATCCATTGAAACTGATTGTGACCTATAAAATGGAACCTACAGCAGGGGGAGAAGCCGCTGGGCTAACCTCGGCGATTTTAGCGGGTGGCTCCCTAGGGCTGTTACCTATGGTGACCAATAATGATTTGGTGCTGACCTATGAGTTTAGGGTTCACAATGAGGTGATTGCCAGCGTCAGTTACCGTGAAAATTTTACCAAGGCTCACAACATGTACTCTAATGAGGGAATGTATAGCCTAGATAAAGAGAGTTTGGCATGGGCGATGACCACGACTGATAAGTTTATGGTTGATATTCAAAACTCGCCTGAGCTTTCCCAGCTAATCAGTGAATACAACTATTATTTTGCTCAATAGTTCGAGTGATGCATCTCCATAAATGAAGGGCTAGCTTTGCTAGCCCTTAATTCAACCATTCTATTTTTTAGAAAGTAATCTCAAATTTTATCCGCTTTTTTTCTTTTTTATGGGCTAATAAACTAAGCCCATAGAGTCGAGAGCAAGCTGAAAGACTCTCAAGAATTTCAATTTTCGGAGCAGATTATGTCTAAAGTCCTAGTGTTAAAATCCAGTATTCTTGGCGGTTATTCACAATCTGCCTTGTTAGTTGACCACCTGATCGGTAAATGGGAAGACCAAGGCGCGACCATCACAGTTCGCGATTTAGCGGGTAAAGATGTGTTGCCAATGGTTGATGGCGAAATCGCCTCTGGCCTACGTGGCGGCGCTGAGTTAACTGCGCGTCAGCAAGAGATGCTCGACCTGTCGAACGCCTTAGTTGAAGAGTTAAAAGCGAACGACACTATCGTGATCACCGCGCCGATGTACAACTTCAACATTCCAACCCAGCTGAAAAACTGGATTGATTTTGTGGCCCGTGCCGGTGTGACTTTCACTTATACCGAAAACGGTCCTAAAGGTTTAGTAGAAGGTAAACGTGCTGTGTTGATCACCACTCGTGGTGGCGCCCATAAAGATGGCCCAACCGATCACATTGTGCCTTTCTTAAAAACCTTCCTCGGCTTTATCGGTATCACTGATGTGGAAGTGGTATATGCTGAAGCGCTGAACATGGGCCCAGAAGCCAACCAAAAAGGTATCAGCGAAGCTAAAGCCAGTATCGATAAGCTAGCGGTTTAATCATAAAGATAATAAAAAATGCCAGCGTAAATGCTGGCATTTTTGTTTACGCAGAACACAATTATTCGCACAGTTTGCAGCCAAGGGACATGGCGCTGGTTTCGATATAGCGCACCTTAGTGCTTGCTTGGCCACGGTTACGGCTCACGCTGTAGCGGGTTTCGCGAACCACTTTGGGCTGCGGCGGTTGTTCGCCGCTAGTTGGGTGCGGGCACTTTGTTGTCATCTGCACCTCCTCACGCATGGTTGCTTGGCTTAGGTTTTAGCTTGGCTGGCAGCAGACTAAATCTTTTAGCGAACCACCGTTGACCACACATTCAAAACCGTTGGCTTTGAGAATATCGCAGCCCTTTTGGGCACGGATACCCGCGCCGCAGTAAAGCACAAAGGGATGCTGTTTATTTTCAACCTGATGTAACCATTGGTCGAGCGTTGGCAGCGGCACATTGATGGCCTGAGGCAAATGACTCGAAGCAAACTCTTCCGGTGAGCGCACATCGATAACGCGCGCACCCTGCTCAATCAATTGCCAACATTTTTCACCGTTGCTGCTACCAGATAATTTAGCCAGTAAAGATTGAAACATAGCTTTGCCTCTATGATTAGAAAATTTTCAATAAGTTTATTCTAATGAATTGGTGAGCGCAAGCGGCAATCTGTTGGGTGCTTGGCTCGTCGGCGTTACTCGGTGGCAGGCGTTTCCCTGTGGTAATGGATAAGATCATGAAACACCACGGGTTGATCGCTCAAGTTGCGGTAACCGTGGGGTTTATCGGCGGCAAAGCGCACGGCTTCGCCCTGCTGTAATGGCTGCCACTGGCCATCGACTAACACTTCCATGGTGCCGCTCAGTACAATCACATGCTCGGTCACGCCCGCCTCATGGGGCTCGGAGAGGCGCTCATAGTGCGGTAATAGGGTGAGTTCAAACATCTCAAAACCAAAGCGTGGCTCAAAGGGAAATAGCGATGCCACTAACATGCCGTCGGTTGCAGGCTTTTGGCGTAATGCATCGGCGTTACGAAAGACCGCGCCTTGGCTCTCGGGTGTCGGCTCCAGAAAAGTTGAGAGTGAGGTATTAAAACCGCTAGCGATTTTCCACAGGGTAGCAATAGTGGGGCTAGATTCGCCGCGCTCAATCTGGCCTATCATGGCCTTGCTTACGCCTGTCTCGAGTGCCGCTTTATCTAAACTCCAACCTTTTTGGCTGCGCAGTTGTTTTAGGGTCGCGGCAAGATAGCTGTTGATGGTCTGCATTGTGGTCTGATGCTTAAAAAATTATTTGTACGTTATAACGCACAGGTGCTATCTTGTCCATCTTGTGCGTTATAGCGCACGGGCAATGGTGCGATGCTCGAGGCAAAGGTAGGATTAGGAGTAGGGATGATGTGGCGCGAGGCTTTGGGACTATCAAAAATATCGGCGGGCTTTATTGCTGTGCTGGTGGGCTACAGTAGTTCTGCGGTGATTATCCTGCAGGCGGCGGATGCCGTGGGTGCGACATCGGCACAAATGAGTTCATGGCTGTGGGCTTTGGGGGTCGGCATGGGGCTCACCAGTATTGGCCTGTCTCTCTATTATAAAAATCCGGTGCTTACGGCATGGTCGACCCCCGGGGCGGCGCTAATGGTCACCAGCCTGGCGGGATTGAGTATCCACGAAGCCGTTGGTGCCTTCCTGATTAGCTCTTTGTTGATCGCCCTCTGCGGCTTGGCGGGCTGGATGGATAAGCTTATTCGTATCATGCCGCAGTCAGTCGCTTCGGCCATGTTAGCAGGGATTTTACTGCAGTTTGGTTTAGGACTGTTCCAAGCCATGCAGACTCAACTGAGCTTAATCCTATTGATGTTATTAGTGTTTGTTGTGCTTAAGCCCTTTGCGGCGCGTTACATTATGTTGCTCACCCTCGTAGCGGGGATAGGGATGAGTTATCAATTGGATCTACTGCAACTCGATAAGCTTGAACTGCAATTCGCGGCTCCCGTATGGATAGCGCCTGCGTTTTCTGTCACCAGCGTAGTGGGCGTGGCGCTGCCCTTATTTATGGTGACTATGGCCTCACAAAATATGCCTGGGGTGGCAGCGCTTCACGGCCATGGTTATCGCCCGCCTATCTCGCCATTAATTACTGTGACGGGTCTGATGGGCGTATTGTTTGCCCCCTTTGGCGGCTTTGCTTTTAATCTCTCGGCCATTACGGCGGCGATTTGTATGGGTAAAGAAGCTGACCCAAATCCCGCGACCCGTTACTGGGCGGCAGTGTGGGGCGGCGTGTTTTACTTTATCACTGGTTTACTCGGCGCCACTGTAGTTGGCCTTTTCGCCGCATTTCCGAAGGAGTTAGTGCTCGCGATTGCAGGATTAGCCCTGCTTGGCACCATAGGTAACAGTCTAACCGCAGCGCTCGCGGATAACGACGAGCGAGAAGTGGCGGTGATTACGTTTCTCGTCACCGCATCGGGTGTGAGTGTATTGGGGATTGGCAGCGCCTTCTGGGGATTATTACTCGGATTTTTAATGCATTACTGGCACAAGCATCGCGCCTTAACCACAACTAAACAGGCAAAAGCTTAGCTGTGGTTAGGTCTAGACTGAGGTTTGCTACCTCAGTGGATTGATGTGTGCAGAGGCCTAGAGCCTTTTGGTCATAAACAGGCTATTGAGGTCGAGCGTGTAATCGGCAAAGGGGCCACACAGCTCGAAGCCAAACTTAGCGTAGAGAGAACGTGCGGGCAGGAAAAAGGCCATCGAGCCGGTTTCTAAACTGAGGCGTTGCACGCCAGCGGCTTTGGCGTCATTGATCAAGTGCTGCAGAATCTGGGATGCCACGCCTTGTTGTTTGTAAGTTGCTGCGGTTCGCATCGATTTGATCTCTGCATGTTCAGCATCTAACCATTTTAGTGCACCGCAGCCTGCTAGATTGCGGCCATCCCACAGTGTCCAAAAGCGAATATTGGGTTGGCGCAGGCCATCCAAGTCTAATGCGTGCACACTTTCCGGCGGCGAGGTTGCTCGCATATCTTCAAGGTGCTCAGTTAAAAGTGCTGCAATTTCAGGCCCTTTTAGATCATCTAGTATTATTTTCATTGTTGCTCTCAAGATTAAAATTCCCTGTGTTGTCACTTATCCATCATAGCGTTAACGTGCTTGGTTGTTTTTAGGATTAAAACGCTGCGGTAACTAAGCAAAGGGTAGGCCAACATTTAGGGAAGAGGTTAATATCAGTCTTTATAGCAAGAGAAATAACTTCCTGTTTTATTTTGTTTTCTTTCTATGGGGCCTAGTAAATGCTAGAAAAGTCGCCACTAGATCTTTCCCAACTTAGTTTGGATTTTTAGATAAAATCAAAGTCGTGGGGCTTCACCCCACACCCGACCAAGGAGGACTGCTCGTCCTATCAAAAACGTCCATGTTAAACTGCCAGCTCGATATCCCTATCTCGCGCTCAAAACGGCCGTTTGTCTTCGCCCTTGGATGCTCCAAGACGCCCCCAACGGAGTTGAAAGCCCCTTGGGCATTTAGCGTCCTTATGCTATCACGTCAGACGCTCGTCCCTGATTCGACTGACGCTATCTCTGCCTCTGATTGGCAGGAGGCCTGAATGTCGTGAAGTGCATGGTCAATGATGTTCCATACATCATTCTGACATTTCCCATTTCCCTATGGGTCTTATGCACGAGAACGGCCATGGCCGAACTCACGCAATTTGTCTATTCGCCCTGCGGCAATTCCGAGGGGGTGGTGTATTCCTTGGGCTTAGGTGTTATTGGTCAAATGTTGAATAAAAAGTTATGCCTGTCCGATCTTATTCAGCAGTTACTTAAGTCGATTACTCGAGCTGATGGATATACCTGTTTAATTTGAGCAGTAACATAGTCTGCGACTTCGTCCAGAACAAAAACAAGCTGCTTTTTACCATCTTGGATATCTGGTGAGATCCTTTGAAGCCAATATAGGTCACTAAGAGCAAAATACCGAGGAATCGTAATATACAACTCTTCACAAAGATCAATTACATCCAACTCATATCCACCGCCACGAACAGGCTCATATGATAACTCTAGACTACAAGGTGTTATGTTCTTCAAGTCGTCAATACTTGTGAGAATTTGAAACGATGTAATATTCTTTGAATCCTTTCTCATTGTTGATGGGATCACTTTAGTACCATATTTTTCGATTAGGTGCTTATATGAGTGAGCACCACCTCTAGCTTGAGCATGCTTGACAAGTTTACTTGGTGTGAATTCATCACCATCATCAATAAGGATTACGGACTTAGTATCAATTTCAAGTTTGACGCTACTAGCTCCACCATGAATAAATGAATTTCGCACCTTTTCGATGATAAATGAACGTAAATAACTAACTAACCCTTTCCCCCAAATAGCTTCAACGCACGAATGTTTAAGGGCGTCACCAATCAATTCATTTTCGTTTGACCAAACTGAATCAATAGACACATTATGTGCAGCCAATCCCAACGACAATAAATGCTCATGTTCTTCACCAATTTCACGCCCTAACTCATTTTCAATTTGAGCACGTCTTTCTGCTACTTCTTTCCATTTCTGTAGGATTTCTGAGGTAAATCGAGATTCATCATTATCAATTTGCTTACCATGCTTGTAACACATCCAAATACCGTTTCGAACTGATTTACGTTCTTCAGAGGACATATTTGGGTCATATCTCCTAGCTCCTCTTCCTGGTGCAGCGGCAAATATATGACAAGCCATACCCGTACGGTCGACTGATTCGTCAGACTCATCACTAGCACCAGAAGTTGGAGCACGACACGAAGGAAAAGAACATTTATTTCCAGCTCTGTCTTTTAAAGTATCTTTGGTTTTCTGAGTGAAATTATCTCTACTACTCACTACTAACTTCCTATAAATGTGCCGAAACTGCTAACGCCTGCCACAAGGGCGAGCGGCTTGCCGCGAGTCCAGCACACGCAGTGTGCGAACTTGCTGGCACTTGTTATGTATTTTTCTTGCTCGATGTATCATTTTTTTTGAGCACTGAAGCTATTTCAATTGCTGACTCTAAGATTCTAGGATCAAAGTTTTTAGAGTCTATATCTTTAAATGAGGAGTTTTGAGCAATATTCCAATGCTGAAATACCTCTTTAACATCTTCAGGAGTGACAACGTCGCCGTACGCCTGCAAGTAAAACTTACCAAATGAAATGGCGTGTAAACGGTCTGAGTTTTTTAATGACTCGTTCATGTAAGACTTGCCAAGTGTAAAAGCATATTTAGATGAAGCTACAAGAAGTCCTATACCTATAAGACCTTTTATGGACAAAAGCACTATAGCGCCAGTACTTATGTCTTTACCTAAGCTCTCTTTAATAAGATAGAAAGTTGCTAAAACGCCTAAAATCAAGGCCGCATACCCGAGGCCATACCAAAAATTGGCGCTTAGTTTTAGCGAGGATTCTTTTGTATTGAGCCTCTCTTCTGCCTCTCGAATAAACTCCGTTTTACTAGTTTCTAATTTAGCTGCTTGCGCGGTCTTCGCTCGTTTCTTTTCTTCCTGTACTGCTTTATTACGCTCTATAGCTCGATGAATACTTGAAACGACTTTGTTCAAGTAACTGTCCATGAAATTTGGAACCATTTGAACAAATCGATCCAATAAATAATCTGGTATTGCTATATTTTCACCAACCACAATAGGAATAAAAAGTTTACTATCCACAGCGTCCATTTGAGCGAGCGCCACTGTAATTTCGTTTATGACATGCCTTGATTTTAGAGATTCATCAGTAAGTATTGCGACAACAGCATCAGCAGAATGAAGTAATTTATTCAGATCTTTTGCTATGTTAGAACCAACCGATAAAGAATCCATACCTATTACATCATGACCGATCTCAATAAGAGCATCTCTCAATGCATCATGAAGCCCTTTATCTTTATTGCTATGTGAAATAAATATTTTGCTCAAAAGTTACTCCAGATGTGGTACATAACAGTGTATTACCCACACTTCTAATGAAACCCAAACCATAATGGACTCGAAGTTTGAGAAATAAGAGTAAATAATTCAAATGTGCCAGTAACTTAGCATCCATTACGGTGAGTTTCCAATCTTTTTTCATGCAGAAAAAGCGAGACTTTATATACCAAGAAGTATTTTGGCGCGGTATGTAAATCAGAAAACATGAAAAAAATTTAACAAGCCACCCATTGTTAAATTTCCTAAATGTTCAGTTGTAAATAGCAATTTTTCAAAGTGTTAATCTGGCTCTAGTCTTTCAAGCCAGCAGATTACGCTGATGCTCGAAAGGCAAACCATGGTGATTGACGAGACGACCGTCCGCCCCATGGACGGGGCGGTCGAGCATCCAGGGATGGACTTGCTGTGTGTCGTTGAGTCAATACCATGGTTTGCCTCACTCCTTGGTGTGTTATCTGGCCAGCATCATGGTTTGCCTCACGCCTACTGCAAATACTTCAGATCTATGAAAGAGGTGGGGCTATTTCAGATGATTTTGGGGTAGCTGTGGTTGACCTAACAGGGCAACGATAAGGATAAAGTCGTCTTCTTTGGTGAAGTAGGCGGTGTGTTTACCGATAGGAAAGTAGAAACCATTGGGGTAAATATCGTGGCAGCTTCTGCCTAATCCGGGGTTATCGGCTAACATTTGCAAGCCGGATATTAGGTTTTCTTTATATTTGTGCCACTGCGACTCAGAAAAGTGTTGAAGGGTGTAGTCTTTAATCTTTAGTAGGTGAGTCTGAGCTAACCTACTCAGTTTATAACGTTTATTATTCATGTGAGTGGCTACAGGGCGTTAAGAAAATCTTCGCCATCAACAACATTGCCTTGCGCTAAATCTTCTTTGGCTGCGTTGAAACAGTGCTTCAGATAGTCGGCTTTCATCGCCTCAAGCTGTTCGTAATCGTGGATAGACATGACCACAACCGCATCTTTACTGTTTTTGCTGATCTTGATGGGTTCACGTTGAGCGTTTAGCAGCAACTCACCGAAATTTCGTTTGGCGTCATTGGCGGTTAAGGTTTGCATGAGTTAAGCCCCGTTTTGGAAAGACAGTGGCAGTATAGTTTATTGGGCGAAATGGTCAAAATGATTAAATCGTGCGATTTGTGCTAAGGATGGATTGGCTTGCCTACACAATGAAATCAACAAGCCGAGATGATTCTCGGCTTGTTGTTAACGCTTTTGCTAGCTCAAAAGCGATTAGTAGTACTTCTTCAGATAGCTTTCGGCGTAGCTTTTCAGCTTTTTGTTTGGGTTGTTGTTGGCTATGTTTTCAATCACTTCACGGTATTGGGGATTACCGGATGCGGCGAGGGCCTTGGCCATATTGGCGTAGGTGTCGATGGCTAACTTGTCGTTGCGCATAAGGCGTGGATTTTTAAGCTCAACGCTCAGGCGCTCTAGCAAAAAGTCATCGTAATTTTGATCATCCATCATGCGTTTGGCAGCGAGGCGCATCAGCTCTAAATCATCGCTTTTAAAGGCGTTGGCATAGGCATTATTTTTAGTACTTTGCTCGGCCACATATTGGCTTTTATCGCCTAAAATAGCATTCCATTTTTTATACTGGTCAAGATTTTCAAGGGCTTGGGTAGCGTACTTCTTCAGCTTCTTATGGTAGTCGCCATTGATAATATTGTTGATGGTGCCGCTGTATTTATCGTTCCCTGAGTAAGCTAACCCTTTGACTAACCAAGCGCTATAGTCGATAGCATTTTTCTCGGTTGCTTGTGGCAGCGATGCGATAAGTTTGGCCTCTAACACATCGTAAATGGCGGGATCGGATAATCCGGCAAGCGTCAGGGCTTCGATAGCTTGTTTTTGCTTAAATTGATTGTCGCCTTTAAAAATTTCTTGATAGGTTTCAACCGTATAATCCTGCGCCCACACCGGCGAGGCCAGTAAACTGATACCGAGTAAAATGCTTGCAACTAATGGTTTCATTGATATGTCCTTATGTCGTTTTCCAGCGTTTAAAAATCAGTGAGGTGTTGATACCGCCAAAGGCGAAGTTATTGCTCATCACATAGTCGGTGTCGAGCGCACGTGGCTCGCCACGAATGTAATCGAGTGCGGCACATTCTGGGTCGATATTGTCGAGATTGAGTGTGGGGGCAAACCAGCCCGCATTCATCATTTCGATACTCACCCAAGCCTCTAGCGCACCGCAGGCGCCTAAGGTATGGCCTGTGTAGCTTTTAAGGGATGAAATCGGCATATCCGCACCGAATACCGCGTGGGTCGCATGGCTTTCGGCAATATCACCGCGGTCGGTGGCGGTGCCGTGGGCATTGACATAACCAATGGCGTCGGGCGTGAGCGCCGCATCCTTAAGGGCTAAACGAATGGCGATTTCCATGGTATCGCTATTGGGCTGAGTCACATGCTGGCCATCGGAGTTAGTGCCAAAGCCGACGATCTCGGCGTAAATCTTCGCGCCGCGCGCTTTGGCGTGTTCTAACTCTTCAAGCACTAGCGTACAAGCGCCTTCGCCAATTACTAAACCATCGCGCTGGGCATCAAAAGGGCGTGGCGATAATTCTGGCGTGGTGTTTTTCGTGCTGGTCGCAAACAGCGTATCAAAGACTACGGCCTCGGTGGGGCAGAGTTCTTCGCCGCCACCCGCGAGCATTAAGGTTTGCTGGCCATATTTAATCGCTTCATAGGCGTAACCTATGCCTTGGCTACCTGAGGTGCAGGCGCTGCTGGTGGTATGAATGCGCCCTTTAAGGCCAAAGAAAACCCCCACGTTTACCGCGGTTGTGTGGGCCATCATGCGGATATAACTGGTGGCGGTAACGCCTGACATATCGCCAGTTTTCAGCATATCGCCAAAGGCGGTAATGGGATCGGTACTGCCCGTGGAAGATCCATAGGCAATGCCCATCTCTCCCGAAGTGACGATAGGGTCGTCCAAGAGTCCCGCATCGATAAGTGCAAGTTCGCTGGCACGAGTCGCCATAATCGAGACGCGTCCCATGGAGCGGATTTTTTTGCGGGAATAGTGGCTCGGCACTTCAAAGTCGGTCACGGGAGCGGCGAGGCGAGTGTTTAGTCCGTCGTATTTATCCCATTCCGCCATCGTCACGACACAGTTTTTTTGTGCCTTAAGGCGGTTTGCGATACTCGGCCAGTCGTGACCTAAGGCGGTAATGCCACCAATGCCGGTGACAACAACTCGTCTACCCAAGCGGTTCGGGTTTGTCGGCTCAGTCATTTAGATCATGCCTCCATTCACCGAAATCACTTGGCGCGTGATATAAGCAGCATCGTCCGACATTAAAAAGGCTGCTAAGGCGGCGATTTCATTGGGTTTGCCCATGCGGCGCATCGGCACTAACTGTTCGACCATATCCTTAGGAATATCCGCCACCATATCGGTTTCGATTAAGCCTGGGGCGATACAGTTTACGGTGATCTTACGTTTGGCCAGCTCTAAGGACAGCGCCTTAGTGGCGCCAATCAATCCGGCTTTAGAGGCGCTGTAATTGACCTGACCACGGTTACCCGCGATACCGGAAACGGAAGCCAAGGTGATAATTCGTCCGCCCTTGCGCGCTTGCACCATAGGCATAACGCAGGGATGAATCACATTATAAAAACCATCGAGGTTAGTGTGGATTACGCTATCCCATTCGGCTTCACTCATCGCCGGAAAAGCATTGTCACGGTTGATGCCCGCATTGAGCACCACGCCATAATAAGCGCCATTTGCCTCGATATCGGCCTCAAGGGCGGCTTTGACGGCAACGCGGTCGGCAACATCAAACTTTAGTAGGCTGACGTTAACCCCAAGGGCGCGAAGCTCTGCGGCGCTGGTATCGGCTGCGGCCTGATTGCTGTGATAATGCAGCGCGATATCATAACCTGCCGCAGCCAGTTTAAGGGCGATTGCTTTGCCAATACCGCGGCTCGAACCTGTGACTAATACTCTGTTATTCATCTTTATTTCTCCACCCTTGATGCTCGATGAGTTGTTTGTGCATCAAAGGGCTAAATCCTTTTGTGATAATACTTGTTGCTGCCAAGCATGCCTCTTGGCATTAAGCCTGCTGGCTTGAGGCGATATACGCTTGGGTGTCCTGGGGTTGGAACACATTCACATTGGCCTCGGCCACTAACAGTGGTGTTTGCTGCGCTCCCGCTTCGGGCAATAGATAAATCTGGCAATCAAATACCGCCAGTCCCGACTCTTCCTGATAGAGGCGTTTAACCTGAGTGCGGTAGCAGCGATTGAGTTCGTATTGCGCCGTGTGTAAGGCTAATTTACGCGATCCCAATAAAAATCCCACGCGGATTTTATCGTGACGCAGTTTAGCCTCAACGCCCGCTAAAGCGGCAATGCTCTGCGCCATATATTCGATACCCACATAATTGGGGACGGCCTGACGATGCTCGTCAAAATAAGCGCTCTGCGGAGTGATCAGCACTTCAGTTTCGAGCACATCCTGCTGATGGCTAATAATCTTATCAATCAAGATCATTGGCGCACGATGCGGAATAAAATCGGCAATATTCTGCTCGGCTAAGTGTTGCAGCCAAATCGGCTCAGCGTGTGCCATTGCAGTGTCAGTTGAACTGGACATCAATCTTAAGCCCCTTTACGGCAAAAAATCAGGCTGGCATTGCTGCCGCCAAAGGCGAAGGAGTTGCTCATCACATAGTTAAGCTTGCCATGCTCGGCGCACTGCATCGGCGCGACTAGCGCAATGCAGGGGTCCTGCGGATCTTGCTGCCCATCAAACCTATGGGGCGGCAGGGCAAAGCTGTGATTATGCGGTGACAGCAACAGGTAACAAAATGCGGCTTCAATCGCGCCCGCAGCGCCTAAGGTATGGCCGACCAGCGGTTTGGTTGAGCTTGCAGGGGGCGGCGTGTCGCCAAATACCGAGAGTACGGCGCGGCTTTCCATTGCATCATTTTTAGGCGTTGCAGTGCCATGTAAGTTTATATAATCAATATCTTGCGCAGATATTTGTGCATCATCAAGCGCGGCCTGCATGGCGGCAATCGCCCCTGCGCCTTCAGGATGCGGTGCTGACATATGGTGCGCATCGCTCGACTCGCCAATACCTGCGAGCAATACGCAGGCTTCATTTGCTGTGTTGTCTGTCGCTAAGGTTAGGGTAAATAGCGCGGCGCCTTCACCGATATTGATGCCATCACGATTGGCGCTGAAGGGATTGCAATGTCCTTTGGAAACCGACTCTAAGGCGTGAAACCCGTTAACTGTGAGTTGGCACAGGCTGTCGATACCGCCGACAATCACCATATCGCACAGCTTGGCCTCAAGTAGGCGTTTGGCGCTGGCAAACACTTTAGCGCTAGAGGAGCAGGCGGTCGAAATGGTGTAGCAGGGACCTTGGAGCGTAAATAATTGGCGTAAAAAATCGCTGGTGCTGCCAAGTTCCTGCTGGAAGTAATGGTAATCGGCGGGGAAGTGGCCGTGTTGATTGCGATAGGCCAAGGCGGCTTCGCCCTTCGAAATCCCTGAGGTGCTAGTGCCTAACACCACGCCGATGCGGTCGGCACCAAAGTCACTTTTAGCTTGCTCTACGGCATCGCGAATTTGCAATGCGGCAGCCAGGAGTAATTGATTATTGCGACAATCGAATTGCGCCAGTGCGGCAGGTATCGTCGGTAACGGCTCAGTGACGGGCGCGACCAGTGTTGACTCCCCAAATAATAGGGTGTCATTGGTTTGCATGGCACTGGTATCGCCTGCAATCAAGCGGGCTAACACCTGCTCGGGCGTTTGCCCTAACGGGGTACACAATCCAATCTGTGTAATGGCGACTCTGTTATTCATTGTTGCTTGCTATACCTATTACCGAATCTGGGTGGTAAATATAAGTGGCTAATATAATTAGTTTTAAAGTTTTATCTTAGATTGGCTGCCTATAACTTAACGCTTAAATGGGTTGTATCTCTAACTCAAACTTTGCCTGCGGCATGGTTAAATTAATATGTGCCTGCCAAAGGGTCTCGTCGATTTGGTGCTGATAACGAATTTGTATCACTTGGGTTTGGTTATCGTTGTAACTGATAAGCGTGTCTTGGCTATAAAACTGGCGGCAGGGGATGGCGTCACACAGCCCTGTCACTAAACTTCCACCTTCTAAATGACTACGAATACTCTGTTCTGGCCAATAGATAAGTTGCATCATCGCCATCAGATATTCGGCTTTAAACTCATTCCCGAGTAGCTGACTCTGCTCACTGCTGAGTGTATTCCCATCGTAAACCAAGGTAAACAACGCTTGCCCTAGCGGAGCGAGCCCAACCAGCGTCATGCGTTCCCCTTCAAGTTCAAGCTGGGTGAGCAGCTCATGGGTGTTATCGCCCACTTTTATGCTCACCTTCTGACTAAAGGACTGGGGCGAAGATACCCCAGTTTTGCTGTCGTTTTGCTGACTCTGGCTTTGAGTCTGGCTTTGGGGCGCATTTGCCTGCGGCTTGGTAAGCGGTTTGTCCGTTGCGGGGCCAAAATGCTGTGGCAGTGGCGCTAAGCAATAACGCATATCTTTTGTGAATCCTACGCAGGTTTGCCGATAGAGCAGCTCACTGCAGCCCATCAAGCCTAGGCTTGAGAGCATTAGGCTTACTGTCACTATCGCTTTTGTGCGACCTTTGGCGTTAGGGCTTAGACGCATCGAATTACACCTCGGCTAATTCGTTGATTGTGAGTTCGCTGATTACGGGTTTGCCTGTTATGAGTTCAGCATCCTGCCGACATAGCTCGACCACCATGTTTAGACGTCGCTCGGATTCTTTAACAAAGGGATTTTGCGCATCCCAAGCATAACCCGCCAAAATCGAGCAAATCATCTGCTTGATTTTAGGATTCGGATCTTCATAAAAAATCACATCTTGGAAGCGGCCATCGTACCAAGCCTGCACATAGGTGCGGAAGGTGTTCACCCCTTGCATTAACGGCGCTGAGTACTCGGTAGGCCAATCTACGGTATTACCATTAAGCTGTTTGGTCACGCATTTTGCTGCCATGGATGCCGACTGCATCGCGATAGTTACGCCCGATGAAAACACCGGGTCGAGGAACTCGCCGGCATTGCCCAGCAACGCAAATTTATCGGTGGCGAGGCGTGACACGTTGGCGGAGTAGCCCTTGAGCGTCGCGCAAGGTTGGGCGACTTTGGCATTGGCAAGCAGTGCGTTAAGGCCGGGCTCTTCCTTGACTATGGTCATTAACTGCTGCTCTAAATCACCTTCTAGGCGCGCGAGCAATTGCGGCTCTGCCACGACGCCGAGCGAGCAACGGCCATTGCTGAAGGGAATTAACCAGTACCAAATATCCTGATGCTGCGGGTGCACGCTAATTAAAATCTTATTCCGGTCGAAGTTGGGATCGCTGATGTTATCTTCCACATGGGTGAAGATGGCGCTGCGGGTCGGCAGTGAAGAAGGCGTTTCGAGGTCGAGCAGTCGTGGTAATACGCGGCCAAAACCGCTGGCATCGAGCACATATTTAGCCTCGACTTGATAAAGTTCGCCCTGCTCGTTACGCACAGTTAAACGTGGTGCGGTAGTTAACTCTATCGCCTCAACGGTTTCACCGTAACGGATCTCCACCCCAAAGCTTGCCGCAGTATCGGCGAGTAATTTATCGAAGTTTCCCCGTTGTACTTGGAAGGTTGTTCCCGGCCCTGGGGTAAATTTGTCAGTAAAGTCGAAGGTGGTATATACCCCGTTACGGCGGAAGGCCGCGCCATTTTTATATTGGAATCCCGCGGCATTTAGCGCCTCTAACATGCCTGCTTCTTCAATAAATTGCATACAGCAGGGCAGTAGACTCTCACCAATCGAAAAGCGCGGAAAGTGTTGTTTTTCGAGCACGATGACACGTTTGCCTTGCTTATGTAGCAGGCTGGCGGCAATCGAGCCTGAGGGGCCCGCGCCGATAATGGCGACATCGACGCAAAGGGAGTGAGACTGTGTGGCGCTTGCCGCGGTAGAGGTAGACATTTAAATAACATTCCTTGTAGGTATCGAGACCTTGTTGGTGGTTAAAACCTGACGGGTGGTCAAAATCAATGGCGAAAGTACAAAGGTAAAGCCTATGCCGAGGGATAGGGTTAATCCAAAGTAATGAATAGCTTGGGTTTGGCTAAAGGCGAGTAAGCCAAAGGCCAATAGGGTCGAGCAGGCGGACATAAACACCGCCATCATCACCGCCCTGCCATGTTGCGCTGCGGCGGCAAAAAACAAGCTGTAATCTATCCCAATCCCGAAGACTAAAATCAGCGCCAGCGCATGGAATAAGCTTAAGGGGGAGCCGACTAAGCCTAAAATGGCTAAGGTAAGTACCGCGGCGAGTGCTGGCACAGCGACAACCACAGTGGCCTTTTTGAGTCCAAAACTTAGGCTAAATAGCAAGAGCGCGATAACCAGTGCTAGCCCCAATAATTTAAGGGTGAGCAGGCGATAATGCCCCATCACGGTGGAGATATCCGCGACTTTATCGATAAGTTGCACTTGCGGATCTTTGGCAAAGCGCGCTTTGAGAGCCGCAATATCTTCAATACCACCGAGCAACACTATGGCGCCATGGCTGTCGCTTCCTCGCTGTGTATTATCTGGATTGGCCGTTGGCTCCGTTGAGTGTTCAAGCGGCGCTAATCCCAGTGGTGCAAGCCAAAGTGGTGCTAGCTGTTTACCAAAGCCCAGTTCGAAAAAATCCGCCGGGGTGATATAGCTATCCTTGGCGTCAAGATAGACGGCAGAAAGGCTTGGCGCTAGGCTGTCATCAAGGCCAATGTGGCTTAGTACTGTGGTTAATTGCGACTGGTAAATCTCGCCCTGTAATTGATACGCCGCATCTTGCTTTTGCTTGCTCGGTAGGTAACGGCTGAGGCTGACATAATTGCCCAGCTCCTGCTGTTTTATGGCGGCATCGAGCTGTGGGCTAAGGGTTTCGAGCCGTTGCAGTAAGGCTTCTTCATTTGGCGCGCGCACCAATAAAAACTGGTTATCGGTACCGCCACTGAGGAGTTTTCTGAGCTTATCTTCAGGCTCTGTTACGCTCGCAGGGCTTTGTTGTAAATGGCGAATATCATCATCCACCTTAAGTTGGCTGATACCCAGCAGACAAACGCCTACGAGCAGTAAGGTGAATAGACTCAATCCCCATGGCGACACCAGTTTGTTTGAGAATCCGGAGAGTTTCGTAAGATAAGCTTGTGCAAGATTCAGCGGACGCTCTCCCGAAGGTAACTTGCTGCCCGCTAAGAGTGGGTAAGCCAGCACTAACGTCAGGTAAGCACCGAGTAAGCCAGAGGCGCAGAAAATCGCCACCTGCTGCATGCCGGGAAACGGCGCGAGGCCAATGCCGACATAGGCCAAGGCGCTGGTGATAAAGGCGAGCGACACAGTGGGGAAAATATAGGCCACGGTCGCCTGCGCGCTACGCTGATGATCGCTTAACCGCTCGCAGTAAAAATGGAAACTGTAGTCGATAGCAATCCCAATCAGGCTGGTGCCAAAGACGAGGGTGAGCAAATGCAGCTCCCCGAACACGCTTAGGGTAAATGTCACCGCCAGCAGTAGGCCGCTGGATATTGTCACTATCGCCAGCAGCAGCGGCATGACGGAGCGAAACGCCAGCCAGACTAATAACACCACCCCAAGCAGAGAGGCGAGGCCGAGGATAGAGATTTCGCTCTTGGCAGCATTGGTGGCTTCTATGGCATGAAACAGCGCGCCTGCCTGTAACACTTGTATGCCGGCATATTGCTCAGTCACTGTGGTAAGTGCTTGTGTTAACGCTGCTTGCTGAATAAGTTGGGCATTGGGATTAAAGGCGCTGTCTTTGCCCTTTGCCATCACAATAGCGGCCACGCCTTCACTGTTATCAACACCTTGTTTGGTATCAACACTTTGTGGATGAGCAAGTAAAATCCCTTGCTTGGCGCTCAGTTTCGAGCTGGGTGCGAGGGCGAGCAAATTGGCGGGAAATAACAGCAAAGGATCTTGAGTGAGCAGTTGGCTATTAGCATAACTAAAGGCGTTGTAGAGCTGTTGTGTGGCCGAGGCAACTAAGCTATCGAGGCCATTATGGGTTAACGCATCGGCTTGCTCTGGGGTTAATAGCTTAAATCTATGGGGAAAATAATATTGGCCTAGGGCTTCACCCATTTGTATGTCGGCACTGCGAATATCGGTAAAGGCGGTATTTTGAGTCTTAAGCTGCTCCATCAGGAGCGTTGCCGCCGCAATGGCTTGCGTTTCATCCTTGGCAATCAGGGCAAGATACACTTGATCGGCAAGTGTTGACTCCACTTGCTCGAGGGCGCGGGCTGTGAGCGCATCCTGCTGCAGATGGGGCAACATGGCGAGAATATCGCTTTGAACCTTTGCCCCATTTTGCCACAGTTGCAGCGTCCATAGGCTCGCCGCCAGCATCAGACACAGCCAAATCGCAAGGCGTAATTTGCTTGAGGTGTGCATCAGCCTGTGACCTATGCGCGTGGCAATCTTGGTCGCCATTATTTTGCCTTGCTCTCTTGAGGATCAGTCTCCTGTGGAGAAACTTTTTGAGTTAGCGCGATGGAGAACTGGGCTAATTCGGCGTCGCTCAGTTTACCTTGGCGCAGCTCGCGAAAATCGATACGGGTGATATCCTGCGGACTCACGCTGGGTGCGGCGCTGAGCAGCACTAATGCATGAAGAGTATCGCTGCCTTCGAGCACCATGTTAGCGATGGCTTTTTTCATCAGCGGATCTTTCGGGGTTAATCCGAGCTGCCAATTTTCCTTAGCTAATTCGTTCGTTAACGTTTTTTGAGCTAAGAAGTGCAGTTCAAAATGATTGCTTAAACCCGAAATATCACCGCCCAGCATGGCACTCACCAGACTGGGTAATAAATCCCCCATGGCTGCGGCACTTGCCGATGCATCGGCGCTGCTGACTTGCACTCGTCCTTGGCTATCTCGCTGAATAAGTTGCTTATCTTTTAAAATAAGCAAGGACTCAAAGGGCGTAAGCTGCTGCCAAATCAGCCCTTGGTCCTTGTCGAATACAAACTGACCTTGGCTAATGAGGGGCTTTTTTAACACTTTAAGTTGGCGGGATTGCACAAAGTGGCCGCGTACTGTCTCGCCAAGGTTAAGCTTTTGGCTGAGGGCGAGTAATGCGGCGTTATCGGCTCCTTGGTTAAACAGGGGCTGATATTGGCTCGCTTCTGTAAGGTTAGGAGTAGCAAGGTCTTGCGCCTGCACAGAGCCAAGCAGCATGCAGCTTAAAAGTGCGCCTTGGCAGAACCATTGCACCCACTTAGCTCGCGACCAGGTTTTGAGGATGGCATTCATTCGTTATCAACCTTTGCCAGTAGCGGGGCGATTTTGCTGCGAAATATCTCTGGCGTCACAAAGCACATTTCTTGGCTCGTCATATCCACCGCCGCCTGAATGGTATAGCCCTTGGTAATACGCTCACCCGTTGCGGTATCACGGATTTGATAATTGATTTTTAGGCGATTTTCCCACTCAACTAACTCGGCACGCACGGTAATATGTTGCTCAAAGGTGCTGGGCTTAACGTATTTGATCTGCACATCAATAATCGGCCAAGCGTAGTTCGAGGCCTGCATTTGGCGATAGTTGTAGCCTAATTCGTCGAGCAATTTGCAACGGGCAATTTCGAAATAACGCAGGTAATTACCATGCCAAGTGATCCCCATCGAATCCACATCGTGGAAGGGGATCTGCATGTCCATTTCTATGCAGAGCAAGGCTTTCATCGGCACACTTCCCATTCGCCCGCTTGGATTTTCGCAACGGTTTGGCGCAATACGGCTTCGAGTGGTCGGTCTTCTATTAATGGCTCAAAGTCAGCACGCACTTGGGCGAGCGTGGTCGCCAGCGATGGCGTCAGTGAGGCTTCGTCTAACTCGTTTTGGTTGATACGCAGACCAATGCCTTGGGTCATGGCGAGCAGGGCTGCGGCGGCGACTTGTTCTGTCAGCTGTAATACACGCATACAGTCACGGGCGGCGATAGTGCCCATGCTGACTTTATCTTGGTTATGGCATTCGGTTGAGCGTGAGAAAACGCTCGCGGGCATAGTGTGTTTCAGTGCTTCCGCCGTCCAAGCTGAAACGCCGATTTGCACCGCCTTAAAGCCATGGTTGATGGCGCGACGTGCACCAGTCGAACCCGAAAGGTTAGCGGGTAAACCGTTGTTAAATTTAGGGTCCATCACTAATGCCATTTGGCGATCAATCAGATCAGCGATATTGGCCACAGTATTTTTTAAGGAGTCCATCGCAAAGGCGATATGCCCGCCGTAAAAATGGCCGCCATGGAGAATATGCTCGCCTTCAGCATCGACAATCGGGTTGTCGTTGGCGCTGTTAACTTCGGTCTCGATAAATTGGCGCATAAAGGGCAGCGCATCCTGCAACACGCCAATAATGTGCGGCGCGCAGCGGATGGAATATCTATCCTGCAATCTGTCGGAATTGCGCGGGTGAACATGGTGGTTCAAATCTTCCCGTATCCAAGTGGCGATTTGGTTTTGCCCTGGATGGGGTTTGGCAGCAAACAAAATATCGTCGAAATGGTTCGAGTTGCCTTTGAGGGTTAACGACGCCATGGCGGTAATGCGGCTGGCTAAACGCGCTAAATATTGTGCGCGATCAAAGGCTAAACAGGCTAATGCTGTCATCACTGCCGTGCCATTCATCAGGGCTAAGCCTTCTTTGGGGCGCAGCACATGGGGCGTGATATTCAGCTCGCGGTAAACCTCTTGGGTGGCTCGGCGCTCGCCGTTATAAATCACTTCTCGCTCGCCAACTAGCACGGCGGCGAGATAAGACAGTGGCGTTAAATCGCCACTGGCACCGACTGAACCTTCCTCTGGGATCACTGGCACGATATTGAGATTAAGCAAAGTTTCGATGCGATTTAATAGCTCATATGTCACGCCGGATTTGCCAATGGCGAGGGAGTTTAAACGGCATGCCATCACGGCGCGCGCCTGCATTACGCTTAAGACTTCGCCAAGGCCACAACCATGAAAACGGGATAAGTGCAGCGGCAACTCGTGGACTAAGTCGAGACTCACATTCACTGTGCAAGAGTCGCCATAGCCGGTGGTGACGCCATAGACCACGCCTTCTTCGTGCAGCAAACTATCGATAAAGCGGGCGCCTTTTTGGATATACGCTTGGTAATCGGAATCATCACAGAGTTTGACCTTGGCGCCCTTAGCCACGGCGACCACCTGCTCTAATGTGAGTAACTGAAGGCCAAATTCGATTGGCGACTCAACGGTTGTCGTGTGAGTAACTGCGTGGATCATAAATGCTCTGTCCTGTCTGTAGTGCGCTCCTGCTCTGGGAGTGCTGCTGTCGTTTTGTGGGCGGATGTCGCGCGGTTAACCTGGCTATCATCCCGCCAAAAATCAAAAAAGTTAAACCATTGCAAGGGCTCACGCCTTGCATAGTGTTCGAGGCGTTCGCTGTAGCGAGAAACGGCCTGTTGGAGTCGTTCCATTCTGCCCGCTCGTGGGCCTTTAAGTGTCTCGGCGAAGCGTTCTAAATGCACTCGATAACGCCCTTGCTCGCGCAGGCAAAACATCAGATAAACCGGGCAATCTAAGAGTCCGGCCAGAATAAATGGCCCCTGCGGGAAGGCGGCTTCTTGGCCCATAAATGGCGCGTACACGACTCGCCCTTGGGCGTGGGATGAGGTTCTATCTCCTGCAATCACCACTAACTCGCCGTCTTCAATTTTTTGTTGTAATAGCATCGATGTGGCGGGATTTAGCTCGGTCACTTGGATCAAATTCAGCGTGCTATCGGGATTTAACTGTTTGAGTACGTTATTAAAGTTTTCGGCATGGCTGGTTAACACCATGACATTCACTTTGACCTTACGCTGGTGGATTGAAATCGCGCGGCACAGCTCGAGATTGCCTAAGTGGGACACCAGCAGCACGGCACCTTGGCCGCTTTCTAGCTGATCGGCCAGCACTTGGCGGTCGGGAAAATCCACTTGGCTTAATTGAATGCGATCGCACCAAGCATCGATTCTATCGAGCGCCGCATTACCAAAGGCGATAAAGTGGCTTAAGCTGTCGCGCCAGCCAACGGGCTGATTTAACTGAGGATGCCGTGGCTCGAGGTGCTGTACGCGGCGCAGGAAATCTAATGAGGCTTCGCGGCTGACTTTGCCAGTCAGGAAGAAGTAGCAAATCACGGGATACATAATGGCGCGGCACAGCCAATGGCCACCAAAACGGTAGCTTTCGACTAACAGTTTGATGCCCCAATAACTGCCGCGCTCCTTCATGGCTGACCAATGGGTCGCAGTATGAGCAGATGACGTCAATTTCGCCGCTTGTTTACGGCGCAGCAACTGCGGCAGACGTTTTAACATGCCGAAAAATAGCCGCGTGTGCAGTTTAGTGATACGCACATTGTCGGCCACACCTTGAAAGTGGCTGACGCCATTTTCGGGATAAATGACCTTGGTGGGGTGAAACAGAATTTCTACCCCTTGCCAGTAGAGTTTTACTAGGATTTCGATATCGAAATCCATCCGCTCTGTTAGTGCTTGTTGGCTGAAGAGACGCTCGGTGGCGGCTAAGGGATACACCCTAAATCCGCACATAGAATCTTGAATATCAAAGCTTAAGGTTTCGACCCATACCCAAAAGTGGGTGAGATAACGGCCGTAGAGTCGCCCCTTTGGGACGGACTCATCGTACTCGGGCTTACCCGAGATCAGCGCTTCCGGCTTGGCCTGCGCCTTGGTGAGCATCGCGGGGATATCGCTTAAATTATGCTGACCATCGGCATCGACCTGTAGCGCATGGGTAAAGCCATCGCGATAGGCGCGGCGAAGCCCTGTCATCACTGCCGCACCTTTACCTCGGTTGTAGGGGTGTTGCAGCAAGGTCACCCATTCGTGTTGCTCCGCCAAGGATTGCAGTAGATAGCGGGTCTCATCATTACTGCCATCGTCAATCAAATAGCAGGGCAGATTAAGAGTGGCTAGCTCGGCTAAGGTCTGGGCGATAGCGGCGCTGTGATTGTAATTGGGGATCACCAGTGCCAGCTTGATTGGGACTGGGCCCATTAAATCACTTGGCGGGGCTAACATTATGTTGTTCATTCCGTCGCTCACTGCGCCGCTCCATCGCCTTGCTTGCTGGCAAAGCTGATACGGCCTGAGGCATAGCGGTGGTCGCCATCGCTGTAGGCAAAGGTGAGTTTTTCCTTGGCGGCATTGTGACTAATAACTAAGGTCACTTCTTGCCCTGGCAGAATAAGCTGTTGAAACTTTAGTACTTCTAAATTAGCGACCGCAGCGTTGTAACCAAAATGCTCGCAACCTAAGCGCACGGCCCAATCGAGTTGGGTCACGCCGGGGAGTACGGCTTGCTCAGGGAAGTGGCCGTTAAAATATTCGAGATCGGCGGCGACCAGCAGGCGCAATTCGATGCTATCAGGGCCGATCTGCGACGTGAGTATCGGCGGTAAACTCGACTTAATCATGGTCAAATAACTCAACTAGCTGGGCGGCGACACGCTTACCCTGAGTGTTTAACGGTAGGGTGTCGGGGTAACGCCAGCGGCGCGGCAAGGTGACTCGTTCAAATTGGGTCAGCAGATGCGCTTTTAAGGCATTGTTGATACTGAGTTTTCCCTGCTCTTGATGCACGCTAAGGCCCAATGGTGACAGGGTAATGACGGCTCCTAACTGGGATTTAAACTGGGGCAATACCACCAATGCCGCCTGCTCGACATAGGCGTGGCTACAGAGCAAGGTCTCCATTTGCGCCAGCGACAGGCGTTTTTCTTCAATCTTAACGATGCGATCGAGCCTGCCTTTGAGTCTAAATTGGCCATTTGCCGTCGGCTCGATTTTATCTTCGCAACGTAACCATTGATCGTCGGCCAAATAGGGTGACTTTAGCAGCAGGGCGCCATCGTCAGCGTCTTGGTCTATGGTAATTTGTTCAAACACTTGCCAAGGTTCATCGGCCTCATGTTGGCGGCGATAGGCGATACCGCCGGTTTCGGTGCTACCAAAAATCTCTATGGGTAAATGGCCGTAACATTGGGCGACACCTTGGGCGGCGGTGAAACTTAAGGGGCCGCCGGAGCTGAAGACTAAGCTGGGAGAACGTAATTGGCGTTCGTGCTCCAGTGCCTTCGGCAAACGGGATAATTGTGCCGGGCTACTGATCAAACACAGATTAGGTAACAGCGCAGTGTAGTAGCTTAAGGTCTCTGGATATTCAATTTGCTCGCTTAAAAAGGGTCTACTGGCGGCTAAGGGCCAGAGGATTTTAAACAGCAAGCCATAGATATGCTGATGGGAAACGGTTGAGACCACACTGCAATGGGGCAAATGTTCGGCGAAGGTATGCTCGAGCACAGTCACTTCGGCATCGAGCTGCCTTAAGCTCTTGCGAATGGCCTTAGGCTCGCCACTGCTGCCCGAGGTAAACAGCACCAGTTCACCAAAGCTGTCGCTCTTGGGCCAAGATTTTGTGGGCAGACTCAGCTCTTTATTCAATAGGATAAAGGCGTGACTCTCGCACAATGGTTTGTCGGACAATATGCCTTCAAATTGGTGTGTTAATTCGCTCAGGGTGCCGGTTTGGGTGTTAGGGGGCAAAATAATTTCTTTGCCTGCCAAGAGTGCGGCACATAGGCCAACGGCAAACAGATCGCTGGTATCACTCGCCAGTAGCCATTTTCGCTCAGGCGCTTGGCGCAGCTGCTCATAAAAATGGGTCACCTGATTGGTAAACAAGGTACCTGTGACTATGTCATGGTGGTTAAAGCTGATCAGTTGTTGGGCGAATGGCCCCTGGATTAACCAGTTTTTGAGTAGCTGTGTCATGTTTTCTTCAACCAAAAGCTGCGATATAACCATTCCCCACCGAGGAGCAGTCCCATGAGTACGTATGCAATCAAACCGTTGTACAAGGTCCAAGTTGCTAGGCTGGTAAATGCGGCGGTATAGGCCGCCATTGAGCCATTAAGGATAAATAAGCCGCACCAAAGTAGGGTGACTTTTTTAAGGTAGCCTATGGCTTCATCCGGCAAGTCGGGTTCTTTTAACCGCGCGAGCCGCTCTATCATGCTTGGGCCTTGGTATAGCGAGTAGCTAAACAGGGCTAACATGGTGAGATTCATCACCACCGGGTAATACAACAGCCAGTCACTACGTTTTGCCGCAAAACTGCCAGCAGTGAGGGCAATCCCCACAAGCAAAGGCAAGACTAAGGTTTTAACCTTTTGCTTTTGCAGCATTAAACGCACTACTAACAACAGGCAAAGCACTAGGGCGATTGTGCCTGCGGGTAGATAGTTTAGCCCCAAATACACGGCAACTGGGTAGGCGATCAGCGCGAGTGCGGTGAGCACCTGTAGCAGGACGCGCATTAGTCTTTTACTAGGCCTTCAATGGCGTTGACCACATCATTGACGGTACGAACGGATTTAAATTCATCGGGTTGAATTTTTTTGCCTGTCAGTTGTTGCAGCTTAATCACCAGATCGACGGCATCAATACTGTCCAGATCTAACTCTTCGTAAAGATTGGCGTCAGGGGTAATCGCATCGGCATCGATTTCAAACTCATCCACTAAAATCGTGGTCAGCATAGCGAGGATTTGTTCACGGTTTTGCATCTTCCTCTCCTATGGGCGCTGTGATTCGATAAATTTAGCAAGGCTGGCCACACTGTAAAAATGTGCTTTAGTGCTATCCGAGTTGGCTTCGATTTTGACATCAAACTTTTTCTTGATGGCTAACCCTAACTCGAGGGCGTCGATAGAATCGAGTCCGAGTCCGTCACCAAATAGCGGCGCATCGGTTTCAATATCATCAATACTGACATCTTCTAGGTCGAGGCAGTCGATAATTAACTGTTTAATTTCGTTGTGTAAAGTCATAATTATTTTCGAGTTGTTGTTGATAATATTGTTCAAGGTCCCGAGTTAATTGTCGGGCCATTTTCGCATGCTCACCCAAAGGGGCTTGATAGGCTTGGTGAGGAATTGGATTGCCGATTTCGACGGCCATTCCCATGGTTTGCCTTGGGATCTCATACCAAGGCTGTTCCTTTGTCAAACCTCGTACATTGGTGCGCAAAACCACAGGTAAAATATCGGCTTGGGTACGAATGGCAATATTGGCGGCGCCCCGGGCAAACTCATTGATTATTGAGCCAAATACTGTGCGCGTACCTTCAGGGAAGATAATTAAATTAGTGCCTCTGGCGAGCACTTCGCTGCAATCTTCGAGCATCAACTCTGCGCCGCGATTCGGGATATAACCTGCGCAGGAAACCACACCACGTAAAAACGGATTACGCCAAAGGCCTTGTTTAACGATACAACCCGCATTGGGCATGAGACTGATCAACACCACCACATCGACGAGACTCGGGTGATTGGCTATGACGATCACCCCTTTGGCGCTATGTAACTGCTCGGCATTGTGGGTGCTAACGTTGATCACCCCAGCCCACGTCAACATAGCGACAAAGCCTTTAAACATAGTGTGCACGGCTTTTTGCACGCGGATAATCCTCGCCTCAGGTGTGCCGGGCCAAAAACGCAGTAAAGGCAATATAGTGAGCGAACTTAACAGTCCACCTAAACCAAAGGCAATATAGCAACTGACGCCACCGAGCCAACGGGGAATATAGTTGATTCCCGTGCGGCGTTTTTCGGGCAGCGTATAAGCGACATTGAACTGTGCACCCTGTGGAGCGGGATTAGCCATGCTCTACGCTCCAGTGCCAATGGGATAAACAGCCAGCAATGTTTTGTGAGGTCGCTAGAGCATGGATCAACATGCCGTAGGACAGCGCAGGAGTAACTTGTTGCTGTGCTTGAGTCAGTTGGCTTAGCGTGAGCTTTACGGACGAGCGATGACAAGCGGGCGCGAGGGTAAAACCTAAGGCTAAGGGGAGTTCATACTCTTGGGTAAACTCATCGTATACCGGCGGCACAGGATCATCGCCAAAGATCAGTAATAACGGCTCTGCTGATTGATGTAGCTGGGCGAAAGCTTCCACCATGGCTTGGGAAAGGGTTTCAGTGCCTGCGGCAATTGAGGTAGAAGGGGCGGTGTTATTGTGTAAAATGCCAAAAATACCACTGCCAGTGTTATGCACGGATTGACTAAAACCTAAGGGAGAAAGCGGTTGCTTAGCGATAATATCTTCGAGCAAGCCAATAGTGCGATGCAGTTCGCCGTGGCGGGAAGCAAATATCGAACGGCAGTTTGGTGGCGTATCACATTGAAAACTGACATCTAGCATCATTTTTGTTAAACGGCTAAAGCGTCTACGCTGCATGGCTGGCACTTGGGGAAGTGCCGGAGATATGCTGTCAGTGGGTGAAGCCTCTTTGGTCGTTTCAGCCGAGTGCTTGCACCAAGTTTGCCAGTCATCATGCTGCTGATAGTTTGGAGCCCACGCCCCCCAAGAGAGGATGCTGAATCTGAGTTGCACTACTTTGCCTCGACACTATTTAAAGCTGTCTTAGTTATCCCTAACTAAGCGAAAACATTAATGAATTGACTGGCTTATCGCTATTTGCTCGTTGGATGAACGAACACAATTCCCCCATTTATTGAACGGCACATTCTACACTAAGTCCTTAGTTTTAATGAAGTCATTTGCATATGCAAGGTTAATAAAATGCAATGAGATTTTGCTTTGTCACTGTTGGCTAACATAGTTTTCAGAACGGGATAAAGACAGGGAGTGTAGACTAAGTGGCTTAACCTCAGTTGAACAGGCTCTGATATCAATAGTAAACAGACGCTCGAGGCGCCTGTTTATTATTAATAATGCCACTATTGATTGAATATCAATCTATTGTGCGAGTTGGCTTTCCATTTTACGCAGTGCAGTTTTCACTTTACGAGTGTTCTCTGGTCCCATACGAACAAGCAGTTTTTGGGCACTGGGTAAGGCTTCCAAATTGGGATCAACGAAGCGATAGTTGACGCTAATTGAACTCAGCTCAATGGGCTCTTCAATAATTGGCGCTGCGAGCATTACCTTAATTGCTTGTAGCATTCTGTCATTGAACTTGGCGTTGCTATAACCCAGTTCAGCGAAGGCTTCATCAAATAGCGGCGTGAGTTGCTTGTAGGTGTGCATTAAGCTTTGCTCATCCATATTGGCAATGACGGTCGCGTAGGCATCATATCTGTGGTAACTCTCTGGATTTAAATACACTTTGTTAGTGATTTCCGCCACGATAAAGAGTTTTTCAGGGCCCTTAATTGGGCTGACTTTGCGGGTCAATTCGCCCTGCGCCAAGTTATCCACGAAGACTACAAACTGACGGATCAAATCTTGTGTGACTAAGGATGAACCTACGACATTATTGCTGATAAGTGCCAGTGCTTTTTGATGCACAAAAGCATCACTCTCAGGCAAGTTTGGCACCGTTTCTACGGGCGCTTGAGGCTCAACGGTAGTGGTTGAGTCAGTTTCCGTCGTGGTCGTTTGTGGTGTTACGTTTTCCACTGGAGTGGTTTCAGGCTCCGGGTTTGTTTCCAGAGTAAGCGGTTCTGACGATGGTGGCTCTGGTAGTACTATCGGTGCATTAGGAATGAGTTTGGGTGAGTCATCTTTACTATAGTAGTAATAACCTGCCGCAGAGAGCAGGATGACGAGCACAATCGCAATCAATGCAAAGCGATTGCTGCTAGACGAGGTCTCTTGAGGTGTAATTCTATCATCTTGATTAACTTGCATTTTACATCCTTCGCTTCAGTGTCAAGGTAATGTGGTGAATATCATGCAGCTAACATTAAAGTGCAAGTGCCGCCTTTTAGGTTGCAAGTTCATTTTGCAAGTTTACACGCGCTTGTCCATAGCGGTTAGCTGAACAGGTTGAATTTATTTTACCTTGAAGGGGTTAGCTTAAGGTTTACGCTTGGACATATTGTTGCCTATGCCCAAGCCAACGATGAATAATGGCATCAACCGCATCGGGTGCTTGCGACATCACATGATTCGCAAGCTTTTGGATATGTGGTATAAGCGCTTGATCTCTAACTAAATCAGCTATCTTAAGTTCGGCTAGCCCTGTCTGTTTAGTGCCTAACACTTCACCGGGACCACGTATCTCTAGGTCTTTCTGTGCGATAACAAAACCATCATTACTCTGCCGTAGGACATTCAACCGCTGACTTGCGGTTTGACTCAGTGGCGCCTTGTAGAGTAACACACAATGACTGGCTACGGCACCGCGCCCTACTCGTCCTCGCAGTTGATGCAACTGTGCAAGTCCCAATCGTTCGGGGTTTTCGATTATCATCAGGCTAGAGTTAGGGACATCGACGCCGACCTCAATTACTGTGGTTGCCACCAATAAGTTGATGGTTCCCGCTTTAAAGTCCGTCATAATTTGTTGCTTTTCAGCACTTTTCATCCTGCCGTGTACTAAACCTATGGTCAGCTCCGGCAGTGCTTGGCGCAATTCTTCAGCGGTATCTTCGGCGGCCTGGCACTCGAGGACTTCGGACTCTTCAATCAAGGTACAGACCCAATAGGCTTGGCGTTTGTCCGTGATCACGCTGTTGCGGACGCGCTCGAGTACTTCATTACGGCGCGAATCGGGTATGGCGACTGTGGTGACGGGTGTGCGCCCTGGGGGTAACTCATCGATAATCGAGGTGTCGAGATCGGCGTAGGCTGTCATGGCTAACGTCCGTGGGATCGGGGTTGCCGTCATAATCAACTGATGGGGATGAAACCCTTGATTGATACCTTTTTCCCTGAGTCCCATCCGCTGGTGGACACCAAATCGGTGCTGCTCGTCGATGATAATTAAAGCGAGCCTATGGAAGATAACCTGTTGCTGAAAAATGGCGTGGGTGCCGATCACCATTTGTGCCGCGCCAGATTCAATATCCGCTAAAGATTGCGCCCGAGCTTTACCTTTAAGCTTACCCGCAAGCCAACCGACTTTTAATCCTAGTGGTTCAAACCACGCGGCAAAGTTAGCTGCATGCTGCTCGGCGAGTAATTCGGTGGGCGCCATCATGGCCACTTGATAGCCGTTTTCAATCGCTTGAAGGGCGGCGAGGGCGGCGACTAAGGTTTTGCCTGAGCCGACATCCCCTTGCACTAAGCGCATCATGGGGTGCGGTTGTGCTAAATCTTTACCTATCTCGGCAACGACACGTTGCTGCGCGCCTGTGGGTTTAAAGGGCAGTGAGGCGAGAAAAGGCTTTAGTAATTGCCCCGTGGCATGCATGGTCACGGCGGCGTCGAGGTTACTGCGTTGTCTTAGGCGTAGCATACTCAGGTTGTGGGCGAGTAATTCTTCCTGCACCAGTCGCTGCTGCGCGGGGTGTTGACCAAGCTCTAAATCAAATTGTGAAATCCCCGCATGGGGGCGATGCAGGGTTTGCAGCGCCTGTTTTAGGCTCATGTTGTTTGGCTGCAAATGGGCGGGTAATAACTCGGTCAAGCCGCCATCTTCTAATAATTCAAGTGCCTGTTCGGTGAGCTTAATCCAACTCGCCTGTTTTAAGCCCTCGGTGGTGGGATAAATCGGCGTAAGTGTATCGCTTAGGTGAATATCCTCACCCGGATAGACGATTTTATATTCGGGGTGCACGATTTCCGCTTGATGACTTCCGCGACGAATTTCGCCATAGGCACGGATCATTAATCCATTTTGCATCGCATTGCGCTGCGCCATTGAAAAGTTAAAAAAGCGTAGGCTCATGCTGCCAGTATCGTCACGCACATTGCAGACGAGCATGCGTTTACGGCCTTGAAGGATTTGAGTCGACTGGATTTCGGCCTCAATGGTGCCGTAATTTCCGGGCATGAGTGCGGCGATGGGATAGATTTGAGTGCGGTCTTCGTAGCGCAGGGGCAAGTGAAACAGCAGATCTTGTACTGTTGTGATGCCGAGTTTGGCGAGTTTTTCCGCGACTCTTTTGGCGACGCCCTTGAGTTCGGTGATCGGAACAAGATCCAATTGCTGCAAGTCGTTAGCACTCAATCACTGTTAATTTATACATATACTAACAGAGAATAAACGTAAGGCAATCTTGGGGGATAGACTGTGGTTAAGTGCGCTATGTAAAGAGGCTGAATGAGCAATATTGGAATTAAAAATAGCCTCTTATCTTATACGTCGAGTTATCTTATTAATATTAAATGAATATTCTATAATTTCGAGCCTAAAACAGGAGCAAAAATTAATATTCTTTATTATAAAGTACACTTTTTGTTATTTTGTGGTTTAATCGAAGTGTTGGTTGCCATTGAGTTGTTTTGGTAATTATGCGGTAACAAGGTTGTGAATCGATAATAATAAAGTGACCTCTGTGATGGATCACATGCGGGGAAACACGGTCGAGGAGTACTCGCCTTTGCATCTATTATGTTTACGTTGTTTATGGATAGGCATACTGTGTTTTGCTTTGCCTGCGTGGGCTAAATTGGATGTGGTTTTTTTTAATCCAGGCGCGGTTACGGATAGCTTTTGGGGTGATGTCGATAAATTAATGCAGGTGGCTTCATCAAAGCTTGATATTAATTTGCAAATCATACATTCAGATCGCAATCACTTTAAAATGATTGCTCAATTAGAAACGTTACTAAAATCTCAGCCATCACTTCCTACTCATATTATTTTAGTGAATGAGAAGCAGTCTGCGATAAAAATGTTGCAGATGCTTTATCAATATCCCATATATGTTCAATTGATTTTAAATGATATTTCTGTCGCCGAGCGAGAACACTTATTGGCAGATCCACATTGGCAAACTTATTTATTACCAGCGCTTATCCCAGATAACTATGCTATTGGTGCTGATACCGCTAAAAATTTGCTAAGTCGTTTAGAAAATAAAAAGGCTAAGGTTTTATTAATCTCGGGCGATAAATCTACGCCCGCATCAGTGTTAAGAACTCAAGGCGCTAATGATTATTTCTTTATGCAACCCAATGTTATTGTTACTCAAACGGTATATGGTCAATGGCGTGAAGATATTGCTTATGATCAAACATTAACCTTGCTCAGCCGTTATCCGGATTTAACCTTAATCTGGACGGCGAACGATAAAATGGCTATCGGAGTGGTAAAAGCACTCCGCGAAAAGGGCCTTGAACCTGGACGTGATGTACTGGTCAGTTCGATTAATACTTCCCCTGAGATTTTGTCGCTCTGCCAAGAACGTAAAGTGAGTGCTCTGGGAGGTGGGCATTTTTTAGCGGGTGCTTTAGGGTTAATTCAGCTCAAACAATACCAAGAGACCCAACGTTATTCCTCCTATGAGGATATAGAACTCTTTAGGGTACTTAATCCCGATTCAGCTTTTTATCAGAAGTTAGTTGCAAGGGATTGGGCTGGGATTTTTAAGACACAAATAGTGGATAAGTTATCACAACAGTAATTAATAGGTATTCATGAAGCATCGTAATCATTCCATCAGTCATAGAATGACGCTCACTATTATTGGGGTGAGCTCATTTTTTGCTGTCCTGACCATGCTGGTGCAGTTAGTGTGGAATTATCAAGAAAGCATTGATAATACAACTGCCGATATTCGTGAATATTCCGAATCGATCTTACCCACTATTGCTAAGTCACTTTGGGATGTGGACCATGGTCTGTTATCTGATTTGCTTTCAGGCTTGGGCATGATGCCGATGGTGTCGAGTGTCAATTTAGAGAGTATCGATGGCGTAGCCATGCAGTTGGGCAAGGCGATTCACGCTAAGGATTCCCGACAAACTCTGTTTCGTTACCCAATTATGTATCAGGAACAACAGATTGGTATGCTGACTGTCGGGCTGGATACGGACAAACTCTATTACGAATTATGGCAACAATTGATCATTATTGTCTTAGGCAATGGGCTTAAAACCTTACTGATGATTTATCTTATCCTTACGCTGGTGCGTTTATTGGTGACCAATCGTTTATCGGAATTGGAGCGGTTTGCTAACCAGATAAATCTGAATGCATTACCTAAGTTAACCGTACCCGATAGTGTGGTGAGAAATCCTGATGAAATTGGTCATGTTGCTCAATCGCTTCAGGCTATGTATCAAAGAATTCGTAACGATCTTGCGGTTAATAAACGCCAAAAGCGTGCATTGCAGCAACAGCAAAGTCAGTTAGCACGTTTAGTTGATGAGCGGACTCAAGCGCTCAATTGGCAGTCCCAAGCTAGCCAACTGTTAGCTGAAATATCATTGCAATTTTTAACAGTGGAGACCCTTAACTTAGACAACAACCTTACTGAGGTTTGCCGTAAAATCGGGCGATTATTTGATGTCGAAAGGGTAAGCCTAATAGAGTTTAACCAACGACAGGTAAACTACCGTTGCGTTTGGTCTAGTGAACCTAATGTATCTGAAATTATTAGCATTTCTGCGGATATTGTTACTTTGCTGGCACAAAAATTTGAGCAGGAATCGACATTAGTTATCGAGAATGTCGACTCATTGAAGCAAACATCGCCTGAAGAATACGGGTTACTTCGAGGTATTGGTATTTGCTCTATTGCCGCATTTGCCATGAAAAATGCCGATGAAATTGTCGGGCTATTATCGCTATCAATGGTTTCTCGGCCACTAAATTGGACTAAACAAAAAAAAGTGATGTTGACTCAGTTTTCCGCAGCGCTGAACGAGTTATTGCTGCGTGAAGAAAAAGAGCGACAGATGCTTAACTTACAGCAAGCACTGGTAACGGTGAATACGCAACTCAGAGTCATGGCTGAAACCGATGAATTAACTGGGCTGAGCAATCGACGCCCCTTTACACAAACACTCGACACATTACTCCATGGCAACACAGCAGTCGGTGTGTTGATGTTGGATATTGATTATTTTAAGAGTTACAACGACAACTACGGGCATATTGAAGGCGATGCTGTACTTAGGCGAGTGGCTCAGGATTTAAAAGGCTGTGAAATTTTACCACCCAATGCGCTGCTAGCGCGCATTGGTGGCGAAGAGTTTGCAGTTGTTTTAGCGAAAATCACACCAATCCAATTGGAAGCCATTGCTACCCAACTGTGCAATCAAGTCGCTGCATTGAATATTCCGCACTTGGGTGCACCTACCGGTAAGATTACTCTTAGTATTGGTGGAGTGTATTTACCGCCGGATGCATTAAATGAACTCACCATTTCGAATGTATTACGCCGTGCCGATATCTGCCTTTATCGCGCTAAAGAGCGTGGTCGCAATACAGTGGTGATGGAGTCGCCTCAAACAGCGCTAGCTCATTCTTGAGCTTGTATTAGTCAAGCCTTGGTTCCGTTTGTGACCACAGATTTATTTCTATTTGGGGCCTGTTATAATTGCCGCCCTTTATTGTTTATCTGAAGGTTTTGGTGTGTCAAAACGGAGCAAAAATACGGTAAATTCGGTATCGATTTTTAATATTGATGATTTATCAACTTGGCAAAAATATCGCAAAGGCCTGTGTGATACCTGCCATGCAACCTGTTGTACTTTGCCCGTTGAAGTGACCGTAAGTGACTTAGTGCGCATGGGTTTGGTGGATGACTTTGAAGCTGAAGGCGATCTTAAGGCGATTGCCAAGCGCCTGCAAAAAGCGCGTATTATTGACAACTATAACCATAAAACGGCGATTTTTACCCTTGCCCGTATGGCGAATGATGATTGCCTATATCTAGATGGTAAAACTCGCCGCTGTACTATTTATCACCAACGCCCTGAAACCTGTCGTAACCACCCACAAATTGGCCCTAAAGCGAATTACTGCCCTTATCGTCCCCGTGAGTAAGTTTTTGAATATGAAATTGATAGAGGGTTTCGAGTTGATGATTCTCCTGCATCGTTTTTACCTGCCGATTAAACTCATGAGCAATCAGCTCCTTATGGGCTGAATGTTTAGAAATCAGCATGTAAAACGCTTCTTGCTGAGCATTAGGAGAGATCTTTGATGCTAGTGCTTGAGGGAGTTGTGCAGCATGCGCCAAAGCTAGCGTGCCCGCCAGTATTTCTTTGCGGGCGAGAAAGAACTTACATCTTTGTTTTAGTAGCATTTCCGGTAAATGTCCTAGGGAATGTATTTCGCTAAGAGGAGTCTCTTTACGCCAGCCAAAATTATCGTAGTTGAATCCTTTAATGCCGCAAACCTTGCCAAAGTGAGCTAATTGATTGATATCATCGATATGAAACAGCGGGTCCAATTCAGCTTTTAAATAAAAATAACTTGGAGTGAGGTAATAATAAGCGATAGATGGGATATAATCAGTCGCTCTTTGTCGGTTGAGCGATGCGCTCATCGCAGCATCTATGCTGCCATTTTGGACGTCTTTTAAACAGCGGAGCCAAGGCAAAGCCAGTACTTCATAATCAATTCCAATGGGCTTAAAGGTGCGCTCTAGCAGGTCAATGTCGTAGCCGCTAAGCGTGGAAGTCTTAATACCATCTTGTCGAACAAAGTAATTAAATGGTGGATATTCAGTCTCTTCGACACAAAAGCGTAACCTAAATGGGGAAAGCTCATCGGCGCCATAGGTAACAGGCGAGAGCAGAATCACGCATAGTAAAGCGATTAGCGGATATAATGAACGCATCATACTCTTTAAGCTCAATGGCGATTATTAAAGTGTAGCAAAGGGTTATTTGCTGTACTGGCTCTTTATCGCGACATTTCAACCCTGTATCTGGGTAATATTTAACTGGCACGCGAAAATCACTGCGCGGGTTGGTGCAAGTAAGTCAAGTGTGAAATAAAAGGTGTTACATGAGTCTCTTAGATAACGTGATGATTATATTGTGTTTAATTGGTGCAAGTTGTTTCTTTTCCATGTCGGAAATTGCTTTGGCCGCATCACGGAAAATCCGTTTACGTCAGTTAGCCGATGAGGGCGATGCCAGAGCTGAAAAAGTGCTGCATTTACAGTCGTATCCCGGCAGCTTTTTTACTGTGGTTCAAATAGGCTTGAATGCTGTTGCCATCATGGGTGGTATTGTGGGTGAATCAGCATTTCGCCCCTATTTTTATCAATTCCTTTCACCTTGGTTGGCAGATCCTTGGCTGAGTCAGGTGAGCTTTGTGATGTCATTTGTGCTTGTTACCAGTGCATTTATTTTGGTCGCGGATTTAATGCCTAAGCGTATCGCGATGGCGATGCCAGAGCAGGTTGCTTTGGCCGTTGTTGGCCCGATGAGTTTTTGTATTACCGTGTTAAGACCATTAGTTTGGTTTTTTAATGGTATGGCCAGCGCGATTTTTAAGCTGCTACAAATTCCAACGGCTCGAAATGACGAAATCACCTCCGATGATATTTATGCTGTAATGAACGCTGGTGCTGAAGCGGGGGTGCTCGACAAGGGCGAGCAACAAATGATGGAAAATGTGTTTGAAATGCAGACCGTTTCAGTCACTTCTGCCATGACAGCACGAGAGAGCTTAGTGTATTTCTTGCTGCAAGATAGCGAGGAGGATATCAAGCGTAAAATTGCCGAAGATCCCCATACTAAGTTTTTGGTCTGCGATGGCCAATTGGATATGGTCAAAGGTTTTGTTGACGCAAAGGAGCTGTTGATCCGTGTGATTAACGGCGAAAAAATTACCTTAAAAGACACCAGCCTTGTCCATACTTCGTTGATTATTCCTGACACTTTAAGTCTTTCTGAGGCGATGGAATACTTCAAAAATAGCCGCGCCGATTTCGCCGTGGTGATGAATGAATACGCCCTTGTGGTTGGGATTGTGACCACCAACGATTTACAACGAGCGGTGATGGGCGCTTGGTCGCTACACGAAAGCGAAGAGCAAATTATTGCCCGCGATGGTAATTCTTGGTTAGTGGATGGGGTGACACCGATTACCGACGTCATGCGCGCCTTTGGTATTGAAGAGTTTCCTCACTGCCAAAACTACGAAACCATTGCCGGGTTTATGATGTACATGCTGCGCAAAATTCCTAAGCGCACCGACTTTGTTAATTACGCCGGTTATAAGTTTGAAGTGGTGGATATTGACGCCTACAAGGTCGACCAATTGCTGGTGACGCGTATTGAGGCGAATGATAAATTACAGTCGCCAGATACCTAATCTAGCGTAATAAAGTAGGGAAAACGGGACTCAGTCCCGTTTTATCTCCTGTAAGCTTAAATCGCCTCTAAAAACGCATTGACAATCGGATCGTCCAAGCGTTTGACCTTACAGCAACAGCCTAGTTCGAAGGGAGCAATACTGACTGGCGAAGGTAACAACTGAATACGATCCCGTACTGGACTGTTATTGATCACCACCTCAGGGCTAATGCTCACGCCACAGCCAAGTGCCACCATAGATGCTATGGCTTCCTGTCCCGACACTTGGGCATAAATATTCGGACTAATCCCCATCTGTTTGAACCAATTATCGGCTCGTCGTCGCCCTGGTCCATGGTCAGGAATGATAAAAGGCACTCGTGACCAGTCTATCTGAGCTTGGTTAATCTGTTGCTGCACCGCACAGCGCATAGTGGGAGCGATTAATGAAAGCGGCACATCATCAATCTTGGCAAAATGTAGTGTGGCAGGAAAAGGATCCGGCAGCGCGGCAATGGCAATATCGGCACGATTTTGTTGTACCTCGGCCAGTGCATTAGCCGCATCTCCCGTGGTAAGCGCAATTTCGACAAAGGGATGCTCTTGGCGAAAACGCTCCAATAATTGCGGCAAATGGCTGTAGGCGGCGGTGACTGAGCAATAGAGATTTAAGGTGCCGCGCAGCACGTCCTGCTTAAGATCAATACTATGCCGCAGGTCGCGCCAATGGTGCAGCGTCTGCTCGGCGAACAATTTAAACTCACGTCCCGCATGGGTTAAGGTCACGCTGCGGTTATCCCGCTCAAACAGCTTTGCGTTCACTTCATCTTCGAGCCGCTGCAATGCGCGGCTTAAGGTCGAGGGACTGACATGCATCTGCTCCGCCGTCTTGGCAAAGTGCAAACTGTCACATAAGTGTAGGTACAATTTGAGGGTGCGTATGTCCATAACCTCGTCCTATTGGCCGCTTATCTGCGGTATTGAAACTGAAAATGACATTGCAAAAAACGCAATATGAGGTTTCGAATATATCATTTTAAGCAACGATAGCCATAGGTTATAGTGATTTCAATCACAACCAATCGTTAACAATAGGTTGATATTGGTTGAGTCCCCAATTCCCGACTGAAAGGTGGTATCTCAGATGGCTAACTATTTTAACTCTCTGAATTTGCGTCAACAATTAGCACAACTTGGCCAGTGCCGTTTTATGGACCGCTCTGAGTTTAGTGATGGCTGCAATTACATCAAAGATTGGAATATTGTGATTTTAGGCTGTGGTGCTCAGGGTCTTAACCAAGGTCTGAACATGCGTGACTCGGGGCTGAATATTGCCTACGCCCTGCGCCCAGAAGCCATTGCCCAAAAGCGTGCCTCATGGCAAAAAGCCACAGACAACGGCTTCAGAGTCGGTACTTTTGAAGAGTTGATCCCAACGGCGGATTTGGTGCTGAACTTAACGCCCGATAAGCAGCACTCTAACGTGGTTAGTGCCGTGATGCCGCTGATGAAGCAAGGCGCGACTCTGTCTTACTCCCATGGTTTCAATATCGTTGAAGAAGGCATGCAGATCCGCCCTGATATTACAGTGATCATGGTTGCGCCTAAGTGCCCAGGCACCGAAGTGCGTGAAGAATACAAACGCGGTTTTGGTGTGCCGACCTTGATTGCAGTGCACCCCGAAAACGACCCAAATGGGGATGGTTTAGACATCGCGAAAGCCTATGCGAGCGCCACAGGCGGTGACCGTGCTGGCGTGTTGCAATCCTCTTTTATCGCTGAAGTAAAATCGGATCTGATGGGTGAGCAAACGATCCTCTGCGGTATGTTGCAGACGGGTGCCATCCTAGGTTATGAAAAAATGGTGGCCGATGGTGTTGAGCCTGGCTATGCCGCTAAGTTAATCCAACAAGGTTGGGAAACCGTGACCGAGGCGCTTAAGCACGGCGGTATCACCAACATGATGGACAGACTGTCTAACCCTGCCAAGATTAAAGCGTTTGAAATTGCAGAAGATTTAAAAGAAATCCTGCAACCATTATTTGAAAAGCACATGGATGACATCATCAGCGGTGAGTTCTCTCGCACTATGATGCAAGACTGGGCTAACGATGATGCGAACCTGCTGCGTTGGCGCGCCGAAACAGCCGAAACGGGCTTCGAAAATGCGCCTGTTTCGAGCGAACATATCGACGAGCAAACTTATTTCGACAAAGGGATTTTCCTGGTCGCGATGATCAAAGCGGGTGTGGAACTGGCGTTCGACACTATGGTGTCGGCGGGGATTGTTGAAGAGTCGGCTTACTATGAGTCACTGCATGAAACACCGCTGATCGCCAACACCATTGCCCGCAAACGTCTGTATGAGATGAACGTGGTGATATCGGATACCGCAGAATACGGTTGTTATCTGTTCAACCATGCCGCCGTGCCACTGCTGCGTGACTATGTGAATGCCATGTCGCCAGAGTATTTAGGTGCGGGTCTGAAGGACAGTTCTAATAGTGTTGATAATCTGCAATTAATCGCGATTAACGATGCGATTCGCCACACAGCTGTGGAATATATTGGTGCCGAACTTCGTGGCTATATGACTGATATGAAAAGTATTGTTGGAGCTTAATGGATAAAAGCCGAGCCCCTAAGGATGTGGGGCTTGGCGTGACAAATTGATTCCTGCTTCGTTGGTTGTCGAGCGGGCAAAACTGACATGGGTTAGTCGGCGTTTTTCGCCACTAACGCGATTTTGTTAACGTTTTACTTTGTTGTTTTGCATTGTCTCGGCAGGGAAGCTGAATTTTTTTGACATTAGAAAATTTTTTATTGTGTTTGGCTGTCGCTTTATGGTAAAGCTAATAGCTCGCGGCGGGGTAAGCCTCCTGCCGTAAGCCGTCTCAGTCAGGGACGCAAGAATTAACGCGATACTCATATAGAATACCGATTAGGAATCCATATTGATGTTTAACCAAGCTGCCAAGCTCATTCTCGTGATTATTACCGTCGTGATTATTAAATCACAGCGGGGGCGGCGCATGGCAAACTGGTAGACCTAAAAGGTTAAAAGTTTCGAAAGAACCCCCCGCTCCGAAAGGACCGGGGGGTTCTTCGTTTTCAGGCCCCAGGTTTTGGGACTTACATTTCGAACCAGCACAGATTACGAGTCGATTTTCGACAATTCAGAATTAAGGTAGCGAGAGAAAATATGGAACCAGGGCAGATGATAAGAGGCGCAGACGCGGTTATAAAAGTGTTGGCAGCACATGGTGTTACCACAGTATTTGGTTACCCAGGTGGTGCCATTATGCCAATCTACGATGCCCTCTATGGAAGCCCTGTCGAACATCTCTTAAGCCGCCACGAACAAGGCGCAGCCTTTGCCGCCGTAGGTTACGCCAGAGCCAGTGGTAAAACCGGCGTGTGCTTTGCCACCTCTGGCCCAGGCGCGACCAACCTAATCACTTCGCTTGCCGATGCGCTATTGGATTCAGTGCCTGTGGTGGCGATTACGGGTCAGGTCTCAACTGCTGTGATTGGCACAGATGCGTTTCAAGAGATTGATGTGTTGGGCATGTCCTTAAGCTGCACTAAGCACAGCTTTATGGTGACGGATGTCAACGATCTGATCCCAACCTTGTACCAAGCTTTTGAAATCGCCGCATCGGGTCGACCCGGCCCTGTGCTAGTGGATATCCCTAAGGATATCCAAATCGCTCACCTTGAATACCGCACACCGTTACTGGCCGTGACCAATGAACCCCAAGCTGAGATGAGCGATATCGATGCTGCCCGTGCGCTGTTGGCGCAAGCAAAGCAACCTATGCTGTACGTGGGCGGCGGTGTGGGTATGGCGGGCGCGGTCGATCAGTTGCGGGATTTTATAAAAGCCACGGGTATGCCATCGGTCGCCACGTTAAAGGGCTTGGGCAGCATCGCCCATGGTACGCCCGGTTATTTAGGCATGTTAGGTATGCACGGCGGAAAGGCGGCCAACCTCGCGGTGCAGGATTGTGATTTATTAGTGGTTGCCGGTGCGCGCTTTGATGACCGAGTAACAGGCCGTTTAGCGACTTTTGCCAACAAGGCCAAAGTCATTCATTTAGATATCGACGCCGCCGAGCTGGGTAAATTACGCCAGCCGGATGTGGCTATCGCCGGGGATTTACGCCAGATTTTCCCCGCCCTTGCTATGTCGCTGGATATCACTCCTTGGCTGACTGAAGTGGAACATCTTGCCCGTAAACATCAATGGGATTATCAACATCCCGGCAGCTTAATCTATGCCCCTGCTATGCTGCGCCGTTTAGCCAATAAACTGCCCGAAGACAGCGTAGTGTGCTGCGATGTGGGCCAGCATCAAATGTGGGTTGCCCAGCATATGTGGTTCCGTCGCCCTGAAGATCATTTATCTAGCGCAGGTTTAGGCACTATGGGCTTTGGTTTACCCGCTGCTATCGGCGCCCAAGTCGCCCGCCCCGATGCAACAGTAGTCACAGTGTCTGGCGATGGCTCTTTTATGATGAACGTGCAGGAGCTAACCACCATCAAGCGCCGCAAATTACCGGTGAAGATCCTACTAATCGACAACCAAAAACTGGGAATGGTGAAGCAGTGGCAACAGCTATTCTTTGAAGAACGCTACAGCGAAACCGATTTATCTGACAATCCTGATTTTGTGTTATTGGCCTCTGCATTTGATATTCCCGGCCGCACGATTTTCTCTTCCGATGAAGTGGAGGAGGCCTTAACCGAGATGTTAGCGGCTAAGGGCCCGTATTTGTTACACGTTGCAATTGACGATGCTTTTAACGTTTGGCCACTGGTGCCCCCTGGTGCATCAAACAGCGATATGATGGACGAAATGGAGAAACAAACATGATCCACTCCCTAGAATTAACGGTTCAACAACGCCCCGAAGTGCTTGAGCGTGTTTTGCGCGTGACTCGCCATCGTGGTTTTACGGTCACCCAAATGCAGATGCGGATGAACGACGATGCGAGTCTGTCGCTGGATATGGAAGTGGACAGCGAGCGCGCCATCGAGCTGCTCAGCAATCAACTGAATAAATTGATTGATGTCACTCAATGCAAGGTCTTGTTACCGCTAAACTTGCAACAACAAAAAGTACACGCATAAGCATCCAGTGGCTGCGGTATTAGCACTGCAGCAACGCCCTAAGGGCACGATTTTCGATTTGAGATAAGGGATAGAGTCAATGCCAAAGTTACGTTCAGCAACCAGTACCGAAGGCCGCAATATGGCGGGTGCCCGTGCGCTATGGCGCGCCACAGGGGTGAAAGACAATGATTTTGGTAAGCCGATTATTGCGATTGCCAACTCCTTTACTCAGTTTGTCCCCGGCCATGTGCACTTAAAAGATATGGGCTCTCTGGTGGCGAGCGCCATCGAAGAGGCGGGCGGTATCGCCAAAGAATTCAATACTATCGCCGTCGACGATGGTATCGCCATGGGCCACGGTGGCATGCTCTATAGTCTGCCCTCGCGGGAACTGATCGCCGATAGCGTCGAGTATATGGTCAACGCCCACTGCGCCGATGCGCTGGTTTGTATCTCTAACTGCGACAAAATCACCCCCGGTATGTTGATGGCGGCGCTGCGCCTCAATATTCCCGTGGTATTTGTTTCGGGTGGGCCGATGGAAGCGGGTAAAACCAAACTGTCGGACAAACTTATTAAGCTCGACTTAGTCGATGCCATGGTGGCCGCGGCCGACTCGAGTGTGAGCGATGAAGATAGTGCCAAGATCGAACGTAGTGCGTGTCCAACCTGCGGCTCCTGTTCGGGCATGTTTACCGCCAACTCGATGAACTGTTTAACCGAAGCCCTAGGCCTGTCGCTGCCGGGCAATGGCTCCATGCTCGCGACCCATAGCGACCGCCGCGAACTGTTTTTAGAAGCGGGCCGCCGCGTGATGGCACTGACCAAACGTTACTACGAACAAGATGATGCCTCGGCACTGCCGCGCAACATTGCCAGCTTTAAAGCCTTTGAAAACGCCATGGCGCTGGATATTGCCATGGGCGGTTCGTCTAATACTGTGTTGCACTTATTGGCTGCGGCGCAGGAAGCTGACGTGGCATTCACTATGGACGATATCGACCGTATGTCGCGCCAAGTGCCGCACCTTTGTAAAGTGGCGCCGTCGACCGCTAAATACCATATGGAAGATGTGCACCGCGCCGGTGGTGTGATGGGCATCTTAGGCGAACTCGACCGCGCCGGACTACTGCATACCGATGTGCCACATGTTGCTGCCGATGCAGGCGGCAATCTCAAGTCGGTGCTCGCCAAGTACGATGTGATGCAAACCCAATATGACAACGTAAAACAATTCTTTATGGCGGGACCTGCGGGCATTCCAACCACTAAAGCGTTTAGCCAAGACTGCCGCTGGCCATCGCTGGATGATGACAGGCGTGAAGGTTGTATCCGTAGCCGCGAGTTTGCCTTCAGCCAAGAGGGCGGTTTGGCCGTATTATCGGGCAATCTGGCCGACAATGGCTGTATCGTTAAAACTGCTGGTGTGGATGAATCGAACCTGACCTTTACTGGCAGCGCTCGGGTGTACGAAAGCCAAGATGACGCAGTCGCTGGCATTTTAGGTGGTGAAGTGGTGGCGGGTGATGTGGTGGTGATTCGTTACGAAGGGCCAAAAGGTGGTCCGGGTATGCAAGAAATGTTGTACCCCACCAGTTACTTAAAATCCCGCGGCTTAGGCAAGGCTTGCGCGCTAATTACCGACGGACGTTTCTCTGGTGGGACATCCGGCTTATCCATCGGCCATGTGTCGCCTGAGGCAGCAGCGGGCGGCACGATTGCCTTGATTGAAAACGGCGATCGCATTGAAATCGATATTCCTAAGCGCAGTATCAAGCTCGCTGTGAGTGATGCCGAGTTAGCGGCGCGCCGTGAAACCATGCTTGCTCGTGGTCCAATGGCGTGGAAACCGCTTTCGCGTCAGCGTTATGTGTCTATGGCGCTTAAAGCCTACGCCATGCTTGCCACCAGTGCCGATAAGGGCGCGGTGCGCGATCGCAGTAAGTTGGAGGACTGATATGTTATCTCTCGCATCGTCGCAAACGGAGCAGGCTGAGACGCAGGCCTCTCAAGTTCAGTCCGATAAGGCGCAATCGGTCACTTCTGCCTTAGAAAAGAGTCAGCTTGCGCAAAGCTACCTGCAAAAAATCCTGCTGTCGTCGGTTTATGATGTTGCGAAAGTGACACCACTCTCGAGTCTCAATAAACTCTCGGCGCGTTTAGGCTGCCAAGTGTTTTTAAAGCGCGAAGATATGCAACCAGTGCATTCCTTCAAGCTGCGCGGCGCCTATAACCGCATCGCCCAGTTGAGCCAAGCCGAATGCCAACGCGGCGTGGTGTGCGCCTCGGCGGGTAACCACGCCCAAGGCGTGGCCATGTCGGCGGCCAGTCGTGGTGTGGATGCAGTGATTGTGATGCCCGAAACTACGCCGGATATTAAAGTCGATGCTGTGCGCCGTTTAGGTGGCAACGTGGTATTGCACGGCCAAGCCTTCGATCAAGCCAATGGCTTTGCGATGGCGCTGGCCAAAGAAGAGGGCCGAGTCTATATCGCGCCCTTTGATGATGAAGCGGTGATCGCCGGCCAAGGCACTATCGCCCAAGAAATGCTGCAACAGCAGCGCGACCTTGAAGTGGTATTTGTGCCCGTGGGCGGCGGCGGTTTAATTGCTGGGATTGCTGCCTATTACAAGGCGGTGATGCCACAGGTCAAAATTGTTGGCGTTGAGCCTGAAGATGCGGCCTGCTTAAAGGCGGCGATGGAAGCGGGCGAGCCGGTGACGCTGGCGCAAGTCGGTTTATTTGCCGATGGTGTGGCGGTTAAACGTATCGGCACCGAGCCATTTCGCTTAGCTAAGTGGTTTGTGGATGAAGTGGTGACGGTCACGTCCGACGAAATCTGCGCAGCAGTGAAAGATATTTTTGAGGATACCCGCGCCATTGCCGAACCTGCGGGTGCCTTATCCCTTGCTGGGCTTAAAAAATATGTCAGCACCAATGCCTCAGGCGAGAGTGGTAAGGGTGAAAAAGTCGCGGCGATTTTAAGTGGCGCGAATGTGAACTTCCACAGCCTGCGGTATGTGTCGGAGCGCTGCGAGCTGGGTGAGCAAAAAGAAGCGGTGCTGGCGGTTAAAGTGCCCGAGCGTCCCGGTAGCTTCCTGCGTTTTTGTGAGCTGCTCGAAAAGCGGGTGATGACCGAATTTAACTACCGTTTTAGCAGCCGCGATATGGCGGTGGTGTTTGCGGGTATTCGCCTAACCAAAGGTCAGGGTGAGCTAGAGCAAATTATCAATACCTTAGAAGATAATGGCTTTGAGGTGCAGGACTTATCCGGTGATGAAACCGCGAAATTGCATGTGCGTTATATGGTCGGTGGTCATCCGCCAGAGCCATTAGAGGAGCGCCTATTTAGCTTCGAGTTTCCCGAGCATCCCGGTGCGCTGCTGAAGTTTTTAACCACCTTGCAGAGCAAGTGGAATATCAGTTTATTCCATTATCGTAATCACGGCGCAGCTTTTGGCCGAGTGCTGGCGGGGTTTGAAGTGCCCGAGGGCGATGCCTTGCCGTTTCAGCAGTTTTTAACTGAGCTGGGATTTGTCTATCAAGAAGAGACCCAAAGCCCTGCTTATCAGCTGTTTTTGAATGCCGGAAAAGGAAAAAACAACCTGCCTTTGTAGTCACTTAGCTTTAGGTTACAACTTAGGCTAAAGGAGGGGCGCACAGGCGCCCCTTTTTGTGGTAATTTGGTTTAACAAATCAATAGTGAATGCTCTAATAATAGTCAGACCTCGACCCTACGCATTAAGGAGACATGATGTTACCTGCACCGCATTTTTCTGCCTTTAATCCCCCTCGCCGCATTTTGATGGGCCCAGGTCCATCGGATGTTTATCCTGAAGTGTTAGCCGCACAGGCAAGACCGACCGTCGGTCACCTCGACCCATTGTTTGTCGCTATGATGGATGAGCTTAAAAGCCTGATCCAATATGCGTTTCAGACCAAAAATGAAATGACGATGGCAGTGTCGGCCCCCGGCAGTGCGGGCATGGAAACCTGCTTTGTGAACCTAGTCGAACCCGGCGAAAAGGTGATTGTCTGCCGCAACGGTGTGTTTGGTGAGCGTATGCGCCAAAACGTCGAGCGCGTTGGTGCGATTGCGGTGCTGGTGGATAATGAATGGGGCACACCGGTCGACCCTGCTGCCGTTGAAGCAGCACTTAAGGCCAACCCCGATGCTAAATTCCTTGCTTTTGTGCACGCCGAAACCTCAACAGGCGCGTTAAGTGACGCTAAAACCCTGTGCGCGCTGGCAAAGCAATACGGCTGTTTATCGATTGTTGATGCGGTGACTTCCCTTGGCGGCGTGGAGTTAAGGGTCGATGAATGGGGCATCGATGCCATTTATTCTGGCAGCCAAAAGTGCCTTTCCTGTGTACCGGGTTTATCGCCCGTGTCCTTCTCATCCGCTGCGGTCGAAAAACTGAAGAATCGCAAAACCCCAGTGCAAAGCTGGTTCCTCGATCAAAGTCTGGTGATGGCTTATTGGACCAGCGCTGGCGGTAAGCGTAGCTATCACCATACCGCGCCTGTTAATGCGCTTTATGCCCTGCACGAATCGCTGCGTTTATTGGCGGCCGAAGGTTTAGAAAATGCATGGAAACGTCATCAAGACATGCATTTAGTGCTGCGCGCCGGCCTTGAAAAACTCGGTCTTAAGTTTGTGGTCGCTGAAGATTCGCGCTTGCCACAGCTTAATGCCATTTATATCCCCGAAGGTGTTGATGATGCCGCGGTGCGTGCGCGTCTACTTAAGGATTACAACCTTGAAATAGGTGCAGGTCTTGGTGCACTTGCAGGTAAGGCTTGGCGTATCGGTCTAATGGGCTTTGGTGCCCGTCGTGAGAATGTCGCGCTCTGTTTGCGCGCCCTAGAAGAGGTGCTGAACTAATATGTCTGTTTCGCGTATAAGGATGTTACGCAGAGTGAGTTTGCGCTTAGTTAGCTCACGTTTATTGATTGGCGGTTTGATTCTGATCTTAAGTGGTTGTGCCTCCAGCAATATGAGCAATGCCAGTTGTGATTTTGTGCGAGGTACAGCAGGTAATCAGAGTCAACGCGAGGCCAGCGGTGATGATAGCAATGCCCGGCAGATGGATGTGGGCATCGGGATTTTAACCGCAATCTTCGGCAGCATTAGTCGAGCACTTTCTTCCGATGATAAATCGGATGGAAAGTGTTTGTAACTTAGTTAGTTTTAGCAGTCTTTGATAGTTTAGAAATCCCCGTAATGCGGGGATTTTTTATAGAGACAGTACCGTTCTTTAGTGCGGGGTATATTGATTAAGCACTGCCATTTCAGTGACACGCCGTGAATATGTCCCTATAGGCTCGATGGCGGCATCCATGCCGCCAACGGTCACTTTCATGACAGTGCTTAATCCGGTTAAGGCTTTGCTATACCTGATAGTCTGTTATTTACAACTAGGGCATTTCAAGAGTTTAACAATGGGCGGCTCGTTAAATTTTTTACTATTATGCAGGTACCTTATGAATCACTGCTGTGAACAAATGAAAAGTTTTATAAACAACAAATGCGACCACCACGTGGAGGAATGCGCCGTTCATCTTATTAATTATTCTGATAAATTCGATGAGTACGGATTGATTATTCATGACGGCGGCACATCATCAATCACGATAAATTTTTGCCCATGGTGTGGCTCTAGGTTACCTACATCAAGACGTGAACAATGGTTTGATGAGCTAGGTAAACTTGGCTATAGCGAACCGTTTGAACAAGATATTCCTGAAAAGTACAAAAGCAGTGATTGGTATCGTGTCTAATGATGTGCTCATTTGGGGTGGCTTAATACTGCTTATAATCTAAGGTTACCAATAATAAATGGATATTTTTGAATTAATTGTTAAGCCTTTCATATGGATATTTAGATTGTTAGTATTATTGCTTGAGCAGGGCATAATTACACGGCCTTGGTATTGGATTGGGTGGTTTGTACTGAGAGTTGTAACTATTGGTAAATACCCGTTATACGGTCCAAATGATGAAGACCTAGAGGGTATTAGAGTAAGTATTATCACTTACGTACTTGGTTGCATAACACCAATAGCAATTTTTATTTGTATCATGTAGTGCATGGCCAATAATGCTTCTGCTATCAAAGTGACACTCCCTATATTCCTATGTGCGGTATTTTTTAGGCTAGAGGATCAGATATGAACGAACACCATACCGCAAACGCTTTGCCTCTATGATAAGGTTTGGTTTATAAGGTTTTTATGGTGAAAGATATTTTTTCTTCATTCCCGCAATGTGTTTAAGTGGAAATCTAGCTTTGGGATATTTTAAGTTTTGATATGTGAAAAATTTACAATATGTGCCTTGTTAAGCTTCTATAAAGTGGGTTGACTGTTAGTAAGTAGTAAGGATATTAAGTGGGCATTAGGTTGCAAATGGAGATTGATACTGATGATTAGTGCTAAAGTATGGATGATAATTTTAAGCTTTATTCTGCTTTTCCCTACATATTATTGCTTGCAAGGTATTTGGGTTACTCTTGATACAGCAAATACAAGAAGCCATGAAGGAAATCTAGTAATTGGATTAATGTGGCTATACTCAGCTGTCGTGTGGATACCATACATTCTGATTCTTGGTTATAACTGGAAGACGTTATCGAACAACTTTAAATTAACCTGCTCGTTATCAACTTTTGTGATTTTCACTTGTTTTATTTATTCGCTGGCCGTTAGTTAACAATTTAATTAACGAGCTAACCATTGTTAAATTTACAGAGTGTATATTTGTAAGAGGGGGGACAGATTACTGTTGGGAATGACAGTGCTTAATCACTTCTTACGTCGCAGAGTCAGAACATACACATCTTTTTAGGTACTCTTCGTCGAATCTTTTTATAACTAAAGCCTGTGAGTTACTGGAATGACCTAAAAGATAGGACATGCATTTTTTTCACTATGGCGACTGTGTTAATGGCTCTTCCAAAGCTATATCTGCTTAGATGGTACTTAGATCTTGGCTTCGGGTTTCGGAGTTCTGGCTATCAGGATACACGGAAGTTAACGGGATTAAGCACTGCATGTAAGTGACCGTTCGTGACAGGGATGTCACGGTCGAGCACACAGGGATGTGCTTGCTGCGTGTCACTGGAATGACAGTGCTTAATCATTTCTCACATTACATAGTCAGAACTGACGTGTCTTTTGTCGCATTCTTAGTCGAATCATGTTGAACAATTAGGGACGAAGCCCCACGACTTTGATTTTGATTTAGAAGAACAAACGAAGTTTGTAAGCCTAGACCCCTCTTTTGATAGTTGACATATAATGTCATCCCGCTATGATGCCTGCACCTCTGGTTATACATACAAAGATCTTATAAATGAAAAAGTTATTTATTATGCTGGCGATGATTTTTGCGGTTAGCTTGGCTGCTAGTCCAGTCGCAGAAGCAAAAAAATTCGGCAGTAATAAGTCTATTGGCAAAAGTCATCAAACAGCGCCGGCTCAGCCTGCGGCAACTAATACTCCCACAACCCCGCCTACCGCTACACCAGCACCTGCTGCGGGCAAGAAAGGTATGATGGGCGGCATGTTAGGCGGTTTATTAGCGGGTGGCTTATTGGCTGCGCTATTTATGGGCGAAGGTTTTGAAAATATTCAATTTATGGATATTTTGATTATCGCTCTGTTGGCATTCGTGCTGTTTAAAATTGTCCGTACTCTGATGGCTTCAAAAGCCAGTACCCAGCCAAGACCTGCCTACGCAGGTGCGGGTCAACCTAATCCGAATCTGCAACGCCAGCAAGCGGAACAAACCGGTTTTGCCAGCAGTGCAAACAGTGGCAGCAATGGTTTTGCTCAAGCGGCGAGCACAGTGCCTTTCCATTTGCCTGTGGGGTTTGATTTACCTAGCTTTTTAGAAGGCGCGCGTAGTCATTACAAAACTTTGCAAGTAGCATGGAACGAAAACGACTTAAGCAAAATTCAAGAGTATGTTTCGATTGAGCTTTTTAATGAGCTCAGCAACCAACGCCGTGAGCTCGTTGGCGAACAGCATACAGAAGTGATGTTTTTAGATGCTGAACTGGTCCGCGCGACACACAATGCTAATCTGGCGGAAGTGAGTGTTAAGTTTAGCGGCCGCTACCGTGATACGGTTGAAGGTGTCGAAGAAGACATTAAGGAAATCTGGCATTTAGAGCGTAACCTTACACAAGCCAACGCGCCTTGGTTAATCGTGGGTATCGAGCAGTAATCTGTCCGCCTTCAAAAGCAGCCTTTATCTCTTAAGGCTGCTTACATTCCCTTTCGCGTCAATCCAGCCTTCCCTCAGTAGTTCAACGTTATTGATTGAAAAATCGCTTATCATTACTTTGACTATTTTACTAATATGGCTATACAGTCGTTGCGAGACGAGCTGTAATTAAGTCACTCACTATGATGGCTATTATTTGTAGATTATATTTTATAGTGCTGATTTTTCGTTAAGTTGAGGTGCTAATATATGGAGAAATAAGGTGGAGGCCAAAATCAGTTAAACCTTGTACTATTCCTAATTGAATTACAAATACTACTAATGTAAAAGTTAAACCTTTACCAAAGGATAGTTGAAAGATTTTGCTGTAAACTACTGATATTGCAATGTATGTCACAATTAGCCCAAGCAATCCTTTGATAGCAATAACTATTGTGAATGCTAGTATTGTTCCAATCGTAACGGCTAAACCACAATGTATAATACTTTTGTTTTCTGCTTCAAATAACTCAGCTCCAATTTTTACTGGAACAATCGTTATTAATATCAAGATGAGCCACGCTAGCATAATAAAATCCATTTTATATGAAAGTCTATTGCAAAATTAATCTGCAACGTTTAAAGGAAATCAATTTCAATTGCTCCCATTGGGGGCTGATTATACTTATACAAAAATAAAGTGCTATACCTTAGGTGTTTTTTAAGTTGGTTGGCATTATATATTTAAACAGAATAAAAGGTTGGGCTTAGTTTTTTGATGAGGAGCTAACAATCCCCGAACTCAGCATGGATTGTTAGCGTTTGGAAAGAGGTTACACAAATTGCCTGATCGCGATCGCGATGATTAGTACTGGGCAAACATACTTCACGTACCTTGGCCAAATGCGCCAGAAAAGCCCCGTGGCATCGACACCCTCTTGTCCACTTATCGCCTTGAGTAACTGGCTTTGGCGCCAAATCCAACCTAAGTAAATCGCAATACCGAGGGCTACCAGCGGTTGGGCCATTTGCGTGGTTAGCATGATAGTGAAACTAAATAGCGTCTCAAAAAATACCGCCAGTAATAGGGATAATGAGGTCAACAATAGGCCGATGATCAAGGTAGCACGTTGGCGGCTGAATCCACATTTTTGCATCACATAACTCGTTGGCACCTCGGCGATGGAAATGGCTGACGTCAGGCCGGCGATGATCAGCAGCATAAAGAACACCACGCTAATAATGAGGTTGGCCGTGTCGCCTAGGGTTGAGAATAAGGCGGGTAAAACAGTAAAGACCAATGCATCCGAATCGATTAACTTGCCTTCAGCGCTAAAAATCTGCACGCCATTATGCTGGGCTACATACATGGCTGGGATGATTAAAAAGGCGGCGAGAAAGGCGATGCCGCTATCGGTAAAGGCAACCCAGATGGTTAATTTGGCAATATTCTCTTTTTGGCTCAAATAGCTGCCATAAACCATCATGGCACCAGTGCCTATGGTGAGTGAGAAAAAGGTCTGTCCGAGTGCGTTGATCAAGGTATCTGGCGCGATAGCCTTGGCAACGTTAGGCGTTAATAGTGCGGTAATACCTTCACTTGCGCCATTGAGGGTGAAGATATAGGCCACTCCCGCGATCAGCATGATCAACAATAGCGGCATTAAGCGTTTAGACCATTTTTCGATACCTTCTTGTACGCCCTGCAGCAATACCAAAAATACCAGCGCGCTAAAAATTAGCGTGAATACCAGATTGCGCGACAGCGAGAAATCCATTAGCCAAGCAGCGGTATCGTGCGAGCCCATAGCCGTGGCAATTGGGGCGATGGCGTAGCTCACAAACCAGCCAGAAAGAATGCTGTAGAAGGTGTAGATCAACCCTGCTGTTACGATAGAAATCAACCCTATTGTCTTGCCTAAATTACGGGTGAGCGAGTTGCAACCGAGTTTACCCATGGCATCGGCGGGGTTGGTTTGTCCGTGGCGACCAATCATCAGTTCGGCCATCAGCATGGGAATGCCTAGGATAAAAATCAGTACTAGGTACACCAGCAAAAAGGCCCCGCCGCCATGGGTTGCCGCTTGGGTGGGGAATCCCCAAATGTTGCCGACACCAACGGCACTGCCGGCTGCCGCCATAATAAAACCTAAGCGTGAGCTGAAATGGTTAGTCGAATTTGTATTGGCCGATTGCATTGTGCCTCCCGTAAAAAGAAGGCGTATCTTAGGCGGATAAATAAGAAGTTCAACGCAATTTTTGTGCGTTAAATTGATGTTAATCGGCAATTATTGTTCGTATTTTGCTTTGATTTTGGTGTTAAATTTTGATTTGTGGTGAGGTTCGAGATTATGTTGCTCGTGGCGGTGGCTGGCAGCCTCGCTTTAGCGATTAATTGCGATGGTAAAAACCTAATAAATTGTGATCTTATCGCCAAAAATACCTTTCGCAGGATGAGCTGCTTGGGGTAGCGACGCTGCAACCATAGCTGCATTGGTCTCACGCTATCGCAGCGGCCGTCACTTTTACTGCGCTTAGGGTTCAATGGTGATATGGCTTAAGGGGATGGCCGTGTGCTCTTTGACCTTTTTCAACACGAAGCTGGAATGCACACCTGCGATATGCACATTGGTGGTGAGTTTATCTAACAGAAAAGTACGAAAGTGCGCCATATCTTGGACTAACACTTTGAGTTGATAGTCGGCTTCAGAACCGGTGATCAGCGCGCATTCTTGGACTTCTTCGTAGCCCAGTATATTGGCTTCAAATTGGTTGAGGATTGCAGGCGTGTGTTTTTCCATCCTTACATGGATATACGCAGTCAAATGTAGGTTGAATTTATCCGCTGACAGACGCGTGACATAATCGGCAATATAACCCGCTTCTTCTAGGGCTTTAACGCGGCGTGAGCAAGGGGACGGCGACAGGCCGACTTTCGTTGCCAGTTCAAGATTCGATAACCTGCCGTGGGTTTGTAGTAAACGCAAAATGGTTAAATCGAGTTGGTCGAGTTTATATGGGTGAGTTTCAGTCATGGAAAGTTTAGGGGTAGCGGACTCTACCCCTAGTTTGCCAGTGTTAGCGCTGTTTGCCAAAAATCTTGTGTAATACCAATCACATTAAATATCTAATCAGTTCAGAGCCTCACAGGCATTTCAATCCAAGGCGCATTGACGCAGAAATGGTCATTCCCTTTTAAGTCAATGCAACACCGGAGTGGGATGCCTGTGAGGCTCCCGAAGGGCGGGATTGAACGTGCTTTATACTGCGTTTAAGGCTTTCGACAGAGCACCACTATGCCTTCAAGCCTTCGCCTTGTCTAAAGCGCGTTTAACTCCCGCTGAATGAACAGATATTTAATACGATTGGTATAAAGGTCTGATGGCGAATTGTCGCTCTAGGCGTTATTGCGAAGAGGTTTTCGCAAACCTTTGCGTGAATAGACGCATTTTACTGACCAAAAATATGCTTAAGCTGCTGATGATAGCGGCCAGTAGGGTGGAAAAGAGCACATCCTGCGGCCAGTGCATGCCGAGTAGCATACTGCTTAGGCCCATCAATAATCCCCAAACCAATAACGCACTGGTGAATAGAGGTAAACCCGCTAAAAGCAGATAGTAGCTGGCGGTTAGCACTAAGGTTACGGCAAAAATGGTGTGTCCAGACGGGAAGGAATAGCCGATTTCATCTTCCCAATGTTGGTGGATTTTTGGGGACAGTTTTACCGCTGAGGTTCTCGTTTGCAGCTCGGTCAGCGCCTCAGCAATGGCCTGTGAGCGTTCTGGTTTTGCGAGTTGATAGAAGGTTTGCGGAGTTAACTGTGCATCATCTGGGAGTGCTTGCTCAGATAGATACACCAGATTGGGCCTTGGCTCTTTAAAAAAACTTTTAAGGGCATGGCTAGTGCTTAGGCTTAATACTTGGCTTAGGCTGATGGCTAAAAACAAGTTAATAAATAATGCTTTAGGCATATAACAATAGGCAAGCGCCAACACGACTAAAACAGTCGCAACCCCATAGGGCGCTGTGCCGGTTGTGGTGAGCCAGTACAAGGCTCTGGCTAAGGGCGATTGTAGATCGAGCAGCGGAAATAATTGATTTTGCGTAAGTAACAGTAGGCTTGGAATCGCTGCTAGCAGTAACCATACAAGCACCAAACGACGTAGAAGATAGGCTGGATGAGTCAAAATATTCGCCTCCGAGTAAACGCAATAGGCTACATGTCACATGTGGTCTTGCCAATAAAAAAATCCCGACAGCAAAAAGTGCGCTGTCGGGGGGCTTCAAGGGTGGAGCTGTAGGTGCTATTGCACTGTGTCCTTGGGTTGATGACGGGTTACGAACATCAAAATCAGTAAAACCACTAATAACAAGCCAGTACCCATCAGTAGGGCGTAATCTTCTAATTGCAGTATTGAGTACAACACCGCATACAAGCTCACCAGCATAGTGCCTACTATCGCGCCACGTTTAACGCTAGCGGTGGCACTGCCCACATAAGCGGATACCGACAGCACAGGAATACAGGCGGCAATCAGATAGGCTTGCAGGAAGGCGAGGTGCTCCGAGAGTGACAGTAACAGCAGGTAGAACAGGGCCATCGCACTGCCAACCAGCATATATTGCACTGTGCTTAGGCTGGTCTTTTGTCCCAGTTCAAAAATAAATAACATGATAAAAGTCAGTACGATAAACAGCAGGCCGTATTTAACTGAGCGCTCAATCTTGCCGTAATGGGTCACTGGCTCAAATAACATGGCATTGGCCACGACTTCGGTAAGCGTCGACTGATTACTCTTAATAAACTCCTGCGGGTAGTTGCGAGTTAAGTGACTGATATTCCAGTTGGCGGTAAATCCGTTGGCAGTGATTTCGCGCTCTGCTGGGAGTAAGCCTTTAAAACTCGGGTGCGGCCAGTCGGCATGGATATTCAACAAGGTTTGCTCGCCTAATGGCAGGGCACTAATCGACTGAGAGCCGCGCAGTGTCATGGCAAAGTTCACGCTAAAATCACTTGCTTCGCCGACTTGGATCCCTTGGTTAAAGCCTTTCTCTAGACCGCCAGTCGTCAAGCCAGTGCCCGACATCAGCGAGCCAGAGAGTAAGACTGAATCGCCTGTCACCTCAATCTTTTCTACTTTATCAATTGCTTGGTTTGATGACACACCAAAGACTAAACGGGCATTTTTGTTATCAAAGGCGATAAGGTTAGGAATGTCATAACGATTTAAGCGAAAGTCAGCCTGCCCCTTAAGCGCCGCGTTATACACCAGCGATTGATAAATGCCACGGGTACGGAAATCATGTTTTAGGTCTAAATCGAGAGTGAGCTTTTTCGGCAGAATCACCAGCTCATCTTGATAGGTGCGCTTCACTTCGTGGCGGGTTTTGCCGTCGTTACTGACTTCTTCCTGCATCACAAAATAGCTATAAGGGATCACTAGCGCAGGACCTGAGAGGGTTTGCTGCTCGCCCCATGAGCGGCCGATTTCATCGACCACACTGTTGTAAAGCATTTCGCGATCGGACGTCATATCCATAATGATCCCGAGCGGTAGCAAGGCCACAATCGACAGTATGCCAATGGTTAAGGCCTTTAATAGCGTGGTGTTCTTTGCCGTTCCCTTTGTCGTAGTTGCTGCCCACGGCTCTTGTGTTGACATATCGGTTCCTTGATCACGATTGAGTTTTTTAAGGAGTGCGCGCGCCACTAAATAGATAGCGCCGCCAAACAGCGCCAAACTCAGTAACGTGAGCACCCAGAAAATAATGTTAAACATGGATTTCATTCCCTATGAAATACGCGCGAGTCGCCATTGCATACTATTGGGCTAACTCGATATTACGGCGGGTATTAAAGCAGATTTGCCCACGGAAGTTGCGGGCAAGTTGCTGATCAATAGTGGCAAAATTATGGCAATCGCCTTTAAGTGCGCTAAAACCTATTTTGAACTGGTGCGTTGTTTGTCAAATTTCGGGTGTTTAGCCTCAAAGTCATCTTCCTTGCGGATATGTTTGAGTAGCGTCTCAAGACATTCTTTAAAGACATCGATTTCTTCGGAGTAGACGGCGGCATGGTGTGAAAACCATTGGTGTTTTTCACGCTCACGATTATTGCAGTCCGGCCAAATACGTAGCTCATACTCATCGCCAATCACGACAATCGCATAGTCGATTGCGCCATTGCTAAAGGTGATGCATTGGGGCAGATACACGGGCGCTTCACCTTTGAATAGCTCGTACCAAATGGCTTCACTGCGCCAAGAGACTATGGGTAAAGGCGCTTTGATGGAGCAGCCAATCGATTGATGTTGGTTAAACAGGACTGCCTTAATATCGTCGATGCTGAAAGGTTGTAACTCGCCATTCTTTTCACCGAGTGAGTACAGCATATTCATTAAAAATGGCAGTTTAGTACCATTGCCGGTTTTACGGCCGCAGAGTTTGGCTTCGCGGTAATAGATATTCATTCATCAATCCTTAATGAGGGGCTAACCTTTGTAAGAGGGAGTTGTTTGACTCGAGGTAAGCGATAGCCCTAAGCGAGGAAATGCCCTATGTTAACTCAAGTTGTACGCGAGCTGACAAATTCACGCTAAGTTTACGAAATATCCGACAAAAGTAAGAGGATTATCCTTTTGATCATCTGTCAGTCATGGCATCAATCTTTGGGCGCAATTGTTTTTGAGCATTTTGGGAGAATTTATGTCGAGTCCTTTTTCACCCCGTGAGTGGTTGCAATTGAATATGCAACAGCAGGGCTTATTACAACCGCAGACTTCGGTCTGTGAGCTGATTAGCCGTCTCGGGTATGTGCAAATCGATTCGATTAATGTGGTCGAGCGGGCGCACCACCATGTGTTGCATAGCCGGATACCACAGTATCAACCGCAGATGTTAGATACTGCGCTGGCACAGGGCGAGATTTTTGAATATTGGTCCCATGCGGCGGCATATTTACCCATTGCCGACTACCGTTTTAGTTTGCAACGTAAACAACAGCTGCAAAATGGCGGCAAACATTGGTTTGAGCCAGACGATAAGGTGATGCAGGAAGTGCGCGCCCGCATTCGCGCCGAAGGACCACTGAAGGCCAGTGACTTTGAACATGCAGAAGGCAAAAACGGTGCCTGGTGGGATTGGAAGCCCGCCAAAAAGGCGCTAGAGCAGTTGTTTATGCGCGGCGAGTTAATGGTGGTGCGCAGGGAGAAATTTCAAAAATGTTATGATCTTACCGAGCGCGTGCTGCCAGAGCATATCAATACCCAAGCGCCAAGCGAGAGCGAATTTGCTCGCCACTTGATTGAGCGTTATCTCGCTGCCCATGCCTTTGGCTCGGCAGCGCAAATCGCTTATCTGCGCAAAGGCATAAAAGCTAATGTGAATGAGCAATTAGCCGCTATGCAGTCTCAAGGTGAGTTGGCAAGCTTTAAGGCGGAAGGGCAATGGTATTTTTATCGCCCCGAGCTGCAAATAACCGCTGCAATACCCAATCGAGTCTGGTTACTCAATCCCTTCGATAATCTATTAATTCAGCGGCAGCGATTAAAGCAATGGTTTGATTTTGATTATCAAATTGAAGTCTATGTGCCCGCCGAAAAACGCCAATATGGCTATTACTCCCTCGCGATTTTGTGGCGTGACTGCTTTGTTGGTCGAGTGGATGTGAAAGCCGAGCGGCAAAGCGGTTTACTGTTATTACAACAGCTGACTTTAGAAGAGGGATTTAGCGGCATGGATGATGGCTTTTGTGCGGCATTTGAGGCGGCAGTTACTGAGTATGCGCGTTTTAATGGTTGCAGCCGCTGGAAACTGGTGAAGGCTAACCATAAGGAATTTAAACAACTATACGCACGGCAGCAGAAGATCTAATCGGGATCTTTGTCATTATCTGGGCGTTTGTCTTTAGGCGGTACATCCATCCAGCGAAAGCACAGGTACAGCAGTGCTAAAAAGAGCAGCGGCAGGGTGGCATAGGCTAAGGATAATGAACTGTTCTCCGCCCGCGCGAGCCAGTAGCAGGGAATGTACACTAAGGGATAGGCAAGGGTTCCCCACAGAAAACTCTTATTCATCAGCCGGTAAAACCAGTGCACGTTAATCGTGGTTCGGCTGGCAAGTCCCATCAGGCTGGCGAGGACTACAAAGGGATAGCTGAGCAGTGGCAGGCCGCCAAGGAGCAATAATCCCCAAAGCAGATAGTCCTGATTAAAAGTGGTGCTTGCGATATCCATGGCTTTCTTCCCTGACGATTCGAACTCTGGCGCTAGGTCTAAGCGCCGACGGCTATTCTTACTCGTTAAGCCCTTGCTGCATCTTAAGCCAAAAGCCTTGTTGGCAGAGATTGCTAAAGGACTTTTGCTGCGGCGAAATCGCGATATTGGCGGTGACGACTCGATAACTCAACCAATAATCCTCACAAACCGCGTTTGGCTCATCAGCTTGTTTATCTTGCTCGCTTAACAGACTGACCACAACCCCGTTGTTGAAGTGATATAAGGTCAAAGATTCACACATTTCAGCATTATCGTCTCGATAACTTTGCTGCTCTTGGGTGTGGCTCACCACTGACACTGGGCTAGGATAGCCTTGAATAGCAAGGATGTAGCTGGCGAGTTGTTGCATTATTTCCCTAAGTGACTTAATGCTTGAAGTGTTAAAACAAAAAAGCACAGCTGCGCCATCGCTAACTGTGCTCTTTCAAACACGCATTATAAGTTAGTCCGCGGCGTTTAGCTTTTTCTCAAGCTCATTCACTTGTGCTTGCAGGGCTTCTAATTTCTCGCGGGTTTTCAGTAATACATGCTGCTGTACTTCAAATTCCTCGCGGGACACCATATCCAACTTGAGCAATTGATTTTGCAGCACTTGCTTGCTGCGCTCTTCAAATTCGCCGGCAAATTGCTTAAGACCGCTGGGCAGGCTATCGCTCAGTTGCTTCGCCATTTCTTCGATTTTCTTTGGATTGATCATCTTCTTGTCCGCCTCTTTACTGAATGGGTGGATTGTAACCTAGTACGTTGGCTTTCAAAAGAAAACCGCCTTGCAAAACCTACGTCTTAAGGGACGTGGGTTTTACTTGGATGCGGTTAGCTGTTGTGGGCTAGCCCGTCGGTATCTTCGTCAAACACGGGCAAAGGCTCATGTTTTTCAGCAAGATAGGTATAAATCACCGGTAATACAAACAGGGTAAAAATGGTCCCAATCGATAAACCAGCGACAATCACAATACCGATATTAAAGCGTGCTACCGCCCCAGCGCCGGAAGCAAATAATAGCGGCAATAGACCCGCAATCATCGCTGCAGTGGTCATTAAAATCGGGCGTAAGCGGATGGTTGCCGCCAGTTTAATCGCCTCAAGTTTAGATAGCCCACGGTGGAGTTGTTCCTCTTTGGCCACTTCGCACATCAAGATCCCGTGTTTAGTGATAAGACCCACTAACGTAATTAATCCTACCTGGGTGTAGATATTAATTTTGGCTAAGCCAAATACATGGGTCCACCCGAGTACAATCAAGGCGCCGCTAATCGCCAACGGTACAGATACCAAGATGACTAAGGGATCTTTAAGGCTTTCAAATTGGCTGGCGAGTACTAAGAAAATAATCGCAATTGCCAGCAAGAAAGTGGCATAAAGTGCCGATCCTTCAGTGACAAACTGGCGCGCTTCACCGAGGAAGTCGTAGCTATAACCTTTAGGTAACTCATTATCGCCAATATTTTGCAAAAAGCTGATGGCATCACCAATGGCTACGCCTGGCGCGGCTACACCACCCACAGTCAAGGCATTCATTTGGTTAAAGTGCGGCAGTGAGCGAGGCTCGGCCACCATTTCAATATCAACCAAGCTGGATAGCGGAATGGATTTACCATCGGCGGCTTTGACATAGTAATTAGCCAGCGATTCTGGGTTCGCCCGCAGTTTACGCTCCACCTGTGGGATCACTTCGTAGGAGCGACCATCCAAGTTAATGCGATTCACATAGCCATCACTCATCATGGTGGCGAGTGTGATCCCGATATCTTGCATGGTCACGCCGTAGGTCCCGGCTAAGTCACGCTTGATATGCAGTTTCATGGTGCCTGAATCGAATTTCAGGTTGATTTCTGAGTACACAAACAAGGGACTCTTTTGCACCTTTTCCAGTACGCCTGTACCGATTTGAAAGAGGCTAGCGAAGGAGTTTGATGTGGTAATCACAAACTGAATCGGTAAACCACTCGACGCCCCAGGCAGTTCAGGCATTTGGAACGTTGTAATCGCCATTCCAGGAATGTGCTTCACTTCTTTAGCAAAAAACTCCTGCATTTGTTTTTGGCTCTTATCCCGCTCACTCCAAGGCACTAATGGCGCGATCCCGAAGGCTTGGCTGGAACTTGGTACGCCCACAAAGGCGAGTGACGCGGCTGATTCAGGCTGTGCCTTAATCATATCCGTGACTAAGCCCATATTGGCTTGGATGTAGTCCAAGTTGGCAGTCGAAGGTGCCGTGCCCATCATCATTACCACGCCTTTATCTTCGTTGGGCGCCAGTTCTGATGGGATAAACTTAAACAGTACTGGCAGTGAAGCGAACACGATAATCGCAAAGGCGACGATGACAGGGCGATGTAACATCACCGCATCTAGCATGTTGCTGTAACGGCGAGTCAGCCCCGTGAGGAAGTTTTCGACTCCCATTTCGAACCGATTAGGTGCGGTATGGGGTTTGAGTATTTTGGCACACATCATGGGTGACAGTGTCAGTGCCACTATGCCCGAGATAAACACAGAACCTGCGAGTGTAAGGGCAAACTCCTTAAATAATGAGCCGGTGATCCCGCCCATTAAGGCAATCGGCGCATAAACCGCGGCGAGGGTAATGGTCATGGAGATCACTGGCACCGCGATTTCGCGGGTACCGATAATCGCGGCTCTAAAGGGCGATTCACCCAGCTTGATATGTCTGTCGACGTTTTCGACCACCACAATCGCATCGTCAACCACCAAACCAATGGCGAGCACCATGGCCAGTAGGGTCATGAGATTGAGCGTAAAACCAAACATCTGCATGATGATGGCAACCCCAATCAGCGAGAGCGGAATGGTCACAATCGGGATCACCACGGCGCGAAGCGAACCTAAGAAGAGAGTGATTACCACGATAACAATAATCGCGGCTTCACCAATGGTTTTAACCACTTCTTTAATCGATTCATCAATTGCGAGTGAGGAGTCGTACAGAATGCTCGATTCAATGGATGGCGGTAAGTTACGCTCAATTTCAGGTAACAGGGCGCGGGTATCAGCCGCAACGGTAAGCGGGTTAGCCGTTGGCGTGACATCAAGGCCGATGACCACGGCTTCTTTGCCATTGGCTAAGGCGCGGTAGATATCATGACTCTTTTCGAGGCTAACATCGGCAATATCACCGAGACGAACGACTAAACCATCTTTACTGCCGATCACTAAGCGTTTTAACTCTTCGATGGTGGCAACTTGAGTGTCTGCGGTGCCGTTAAAAAGGGTGTAAACACTGTTGGTTTGACCTACCGCTGACTGGTAGTTGTTCGCCTGCAATACTTGCATTACATCGCTGGAGGAGAGGTTAAATGCCCCCATTCTGGCGGGATCGAGCCAAATACGCATGGCGTATTTAATACCGCCGTATAAATTCACTTTAGCAACGCCGTCAATGGTAAAGAGCTGAGGTTTGACGACGCGCTCAAGGTAATCCGTTAGCTGGCTTGAGTTAATCTGATCACTAAAAAATGAAATATACAGTACAGAGGTTTGCGAGCCAGTGGACATTTCAACACTGGGATCTTCAGCCTCTTTGGGCAGTTGCGATCTTACTGAGTTCACCTTGGCGAGAATATCGGCCAAGGCGCCATTCGGATCGGTATTGAGCTTCATATACACCGAAATTTTCGAGGTGCCGAGGAAGCTCTCTGAGGTCATAAAGTCAACGTTATCGGCCTGCGCTAAGGCTTGCTCTAACGGTTGAGTAATAAAACCTTGGATTAGATTTGCATCCGCGCCGTAATAACTGGTCGATACCGTGACTACGGTATTCGTCATCTTCGGATATTCACGCACTTGCATGCTATTGAGGGCATTAAAGCCTAACAGCAGCAAGAGAAAGCTGATTGAGGCGGCGAGTACGGGTCGCCTAATAAAGATATCTGTAAAGCGCATTATCTTGCTCCTATTACAGCTTTGGCATAGTGTCGGAGTGGGTCAGGGCTTGGTCTTCAACCACTGTCACTTTACTGTTGTTACTGAGGCGAATTTGCCCTGAGGTGACAATGCGATCTCCCGCTTTTAACGCTCCACTCACCAGCGCGTTATTGCCGTTACGCTCTAATACCGTCAGGTTGATTTGCTCGACTCTAGCCAGCTTTTTACCGTTTTCTTCGACCTCTTTGATGAGGTAAATAGAGTTACCATAAAGGGTAAAGTTGATGGCGGTTTGTGGCAGTACAAACTGATCGTTCAGTTCTGGCAATAGGATGGATACTCGGGCAAACATCCCGCTACGCAGTTTGGCGTTATCGTTAGGAATGCGTGCTTGCACTTGGATCAGACCGCTTTGGTAAAACACGGCGGGTTCAATCGCGGCAATTTCACCTTCGAAGGGTTGCTCAGGATAAGAGTCCACAAACACATGGATTTTTTGACCTACGGCAATACGAGGTAATTGGGTTTGCGGAATAGTGAAGCGGATTTTCATTGTGCTGATATCTTCGAGACGCACAATATCGGTACCAGGCTGAAGATATTCACCTAAGTTAATGTTACGAATACCCACTAAACCACTGAAAGGCGCACTGATTTCACGGCGCTCGATAGTGGCTTTTAAACTTTCAATATCCGCCTGTAAGGCCAAGTATTTAGATTCACTATTGTCTAAATCCTGTTTAGAGACTGACTTTTGCGCATAGAGTTTTGAAAGGCGTTTGAAGTCGGCCTCAGCGGCGGGCAGTTGTACCATTTTGCTTTTAAGGTTGGCTCTTTCCACTTTGGCATCGAGTTCGGCCAGTAGTTGGCCTTTTTCCACTCGGCTACCGTTTTCAAAATTAATGCTGGTGACGCGTCCTGCTAATTCGTTGGAGATGGTCACCCCTTGATGCGGCTCAACAAAGCCAATCGCATCAATTGTGGGTTGCCACTTTTGCATATCTAATGTCATGGCTGTTACAGGAAACTCAGCCTCTGGCATATTGGCGATCGCCTCGGCGATTTTATTTTTTACCATCAGGTTAAAGCCGATCACCGAGCCAAAGGCAAGTACAGCGATCGCTAGCATACTTAGAGTCCATTTTTTCATGGTGCTAAAGATTCCTAGAGTTAAAGTTGAAGATTGATTGAAATGGCCTTTAGGCATAATTCACATGCCCGCCGGATTTCATTTTCTGTACATTCCAAATGGCCTCGCCGTAGGCGTTTGCCTATAGCGATAGCCGGCTCAAAGGCGATAGAAAACAACAAGGTATTATCAAGCTTTTGAATCATTCCTTGGTTTTTTGCCTGCTCAAATAATTGGTGTAGCGGTTGAAATATTTCTCTTTCAAATGCTTGGTGCTCAGGTGCATCTACCCCTGGGAGGTGGGAATACTGAGCAAAACTCAAATTTGCATGGGATTGTTCACGACCCAGTTCAACAATCTTGAACCATAGGCGGCGAAATTTTTCGTCAAAGCTGCCTTCATTAATGTTTTCAAGCAACTTGCTGGCAATTTGTTGTAATACGTCTTTACGCAGTTCAATGATCAAATCTTCTTTATCTTTGAAGTAGCGGTAGATCGTACCTGCGGCAACGCCTGCATCTACTGCTAGTTTTTGCATTGAAAGGTTATGTAAGCCTGCTGTCGCAATGATTTTTTCGGCGGAGCGAAGTATTAAGTCACGTTTGTTATCCATTCTGCTTTCCGATATTGACATCTGTGAATGAACGTTCATTCATGCGGAATTCTACTGCGCATTATCAACCTTAGCAACAAATTAGCTCAAAAAATGGCAAAAGTGTGATTTAAGAAAGTTATTTTGTAATAAGCTTGCCTGCACACTGATTGCAGCATATTTGACTGGTTTTTAGGATGTCATATTCAAATGCTTATTCATTTGAAGAGACGAGTCATTTCTATTGTTTGCTCAATTGATATCTGGGGATTTGTTGGCCTTAAAACCTTCGCTTCTGCTATGATCCCATCCCCCTTCTGAAGACTTGTTTGGATATTGCGCGACGATGAAACTCAATCCTGCCCAAAATGATGCCGTTCATTATGTTTCTGGGCCTTGCTTAGTATTAGCGGGCGCGGGCAGTGGCAAAACGCGGGTAATTATCAACAAGATTGCCTATCTAGTGCAAAAGTGTGGCTACAATGCCCGCAATATCGCCGCCGTGACGTTTACCAACAAAGCGGCGCGCGAGATGAAGGAGCGGGTCGCACAGTCTATGGGGCGTAAAGAGGCTAGAGGTTTATGGATTTCGACCTTCCATACCTTAGGTCTTGAGATTGTAAAACGTGAGCATAAAGTGTTGGGTTTAAAGCCTGGGTTCTCGTTATTCGATGACCAAGATACGCTTGCGCTCCTTAAAGAGCTGACTCAAAAAGAATTACAGGAAGATAAAGATTTACTCAAAGCCTTGGCAAGCAGCATCTCCAATTGGAAGAGCGGGCTGATTATTCCCGACCAAGCGCGCAAGCTGGCAAAGGATGAACAGCAGCAGTTGTTTGCCCTGTTATATCAGCGTTATGCCCAGCATATGAAAGCCTACAACGCTTTGGATTTTGATGACTTAATTCTGCTGCCAACCCTATTGTTACGCCATCATGAAGAAGTGCGTACGCGCTGGCAAACCAAGATCCAATACTTGCTGGTGGACGAATATCAGGATACCAACACTTCCCAATATGAAATGGTCAAGCTACTGGTGGGCGAGCGCGCGCGTTTTACCGTGGTGGGGGACGATGACCAGTCTATCTATTCGTGGCGTGGTGCTAAGCCGCAGAACTTAGTGTTGTTGGGTAAAGACTTCCCAAAGCTTAAGTTGATTAAACTTGAGCAAAATTATCGTTCTAGCCAACGCATTTTGCGGGCGGCGAACATTCTTATCGCCAACAATCCCCATGTGTACGATAAGTCGTTATTTAGCGAACTGGCTTATGGTGAGCCGATGCGGGTGCTGTTTGCTGCCAATGAGGAACAAGAAGCCGAGCGTGTGGTCGCCGAAATCATTCGCCACAAATTTGTCGGCCGTACCCAATTTGGTGATTACGCAATTCTGTATCGCGGTAACCACCAGTCTCGCCTACTTGAGCGGGCGTTGATGACGAACCGTATCCCTTACAAGCTAAGCGGCGGCACTTCGTTTTTTGCCAGAGCCGAGATTAAAGACATCATGGGCTACCTTAAACTGGTGGTCAATCCCGATGATGATAATGCCTTTTTGCGGGTGGTTAACTTACCTAAACGGGGTATTGGTCCATCCACCTTGGAGCGTTTGGGTAACTTTGCCAACGAGAAACATATCTCCATGTTCGAGGCGATTTTTGACCCTGAGCTGAATCATCATCTGCCGCCTAATGCCATGTCAGCCTTGTATCAATTTGGTCGATTTATTGTCGATACGGGTGAGCACGCCGAGCGGGGCGAACCGGTTGAAGCCGTAAAACAATTGATCCGTAAGATTAATTACGAAGACTATTTATACGAGACCAGTACCAGTGCTAAGGCCGCCGAGATGCGGATGAAAAACATCTCCGAGTTGTATCGCTGGGTGACGGAAATGCTCTCAGGGGATGAGTTAGATGAACCTATGACCTTGCCTGAGGTGGTTAACCGACTAACGCTTAGGGATATGATGGAGCGTAACAGCGAAGATGAAGGTGGCGATCAGGTGCAATTAATGACGCTGCATGCCTCTAAAGGGCTGGAATTCCCCTTCGTGTTTATGGTGGGGGTTGAGGAGCGCATTCTGCCGCATCAAACTAGCATAGATGAAGATAACGTCGACGAAGAACGTCGTCTTGCCTATGTGGGGATAACGCGGGCACAACGTGAGCTATGGTTCACCCTCTGCCGTGAGCGTCGCCAGTTTGGTGAAACTATGCGCTGCGAGCCGAGCCGCTTTCTGCATGAGTTACCGCAGGATGACCTTATTTGGGAAAACCGTAAGCCACAGCAAACAGAGCAAGAGCGAATGCAGACCGGGCGCAGCCATATCTCGAATTTAAGAGATATGTTTAAGAAGTCATAATTAATCATGTAATTGCAGTTTTAGGCGCAAACCTGATGCAGGGTTTCCACTAAGGTAAAAGGGTGGGCTATGGCACTACCCTGGCCGAAGCGATAACCTAGTGCATTGAATATATTGATTTGCTCAGGGTGATGAAGTCCGTCAACAAAGGTTTGTAAGTTTAAGGTTGAGGCCGCCTTTTGATAGGCAGACATCAGCTTTATGTGTTGTTCATCTTGCAGTTGTTTCGTGATATTCGCATCCAGCTTTAAGCCTTTTACAGGGAGGAATAACAAACTGTTTAACGCACTGTGGCCGCTTCCGTAGTGGCTAATCCCTAAGTTAACCCCCTGCTTATTTAATAATTCAAAGCCGCTTATGTGGTTCTCTGTTTCTTGAACTAAGGCTTTTTCATTAAAAAATAACCATAGCTGCGGGAGAGGAAGCTGAGTTTGTTTGAGCGCATTTTTAAGACCACGAAGTACATGCTTGTGTTTAAGATGTTGACTGGAAAGCATAAGGTGTAAATCAAGGTTATCTCCATGGCTCACAACGAGCTGGTGATAATGCTTATTCAGTAAGTTAATTGCATACTTATCCAACTCAACCATGAGGTTAGCTTGCTCAGCTAATTGGCTTAAAACTTCGTGCGGAATACTTCCCCATACGGGATGCTCCCAAATTAATCGACACTCAAAAGCATGGGGTTGTAGAGTCTGTAAATCAACTATTGGGAGAAGATTGAGTTGTAACTCCTCTGCTTGCAGCGCCTGTTTAAAATCATTCTCGAAGGCAATATCCTGGATTTTTTGCTGTGACGCGCTATCGTCAAAAATGACATAACAACCTTTGCCATTCGCCTTGGCTTGGTACATTGCGGTGTCGGCATTACGTAGCATCGATTCACTGGTATCTAACTTATTACCACTAATGGTTATGCCGATACTGGCACCTGAGTGAAACTCGATTGTCCCTAATTTGTAGGATTGTGAGACTTTTTGAATGACCCGTTCGGCCACATCACGGGCATCGTTGATGCCGTTGATGGTATCGAGCAGGATAACAAACTCATCGCCACCGAGCCTCGCCAAGGTATCGTTGCTACGGATGCAACCGCGTAAGCGAGTGGCGGTTTCAATTAAGAATCTATCGCCCTCCAAATGCCCCATAGTATCGTTAATCTGCTTAAAGCGGTCGAGGTCGATAAACAGCAGGGCAAACTGTTCTAGGCTATGGCGGCGAACATGTTTGATAGCCTGATTGAGACGTTCCATAAACATCGCACGATTGGGCAATCCTGTGAGCGCATCGTGTTTGGCATCATGAACGAGTTTAGCTTCCATATTACGGCGCTGACGGATCTCTTTCTCTAGGTCCTTATTGAGCTCAGCGAGTGCAGTTGTACGAGCTGCAACCTTTTCCTCTAGTTCTTCATAGCTGCGGCGTAATGACTCTGCAGCGAGTTTTTTCTCGATAGCAGCACCGATATGTTGTGACACAAAGGTGAGTAACTCCAAGTCTTTCGTTTGGTAGTTTTGGGTCATGCTAAAGCTATAAATGGTTAGCGCACCTCGTACTACATCATGGATAAACAGTGGGATACCTATCCATTGATGCATTGTTTGAGTGTGATTAAGTGTGGGTGCCTTAGCGTAAATTTCTTTTGAGGCAATCAAACCATGAATATCATTCTGGTCTAGCAGTAGTGGACGTTTGTGTTTGAGCACATACTCCGTAAGCCCATCCTGTAATGGCCGAGTCCCAGGGTGTTGGTTACCTAATTGGGAAACGTAAAACGGGAAGGTTAAGTGGGTACCTTGTTCATTTAGCAGTGCGATGTAACAGTTATTGGCAGGAATAAGGTGCCGAATCACATTATGTAGCTGTGCATAAAATTCAGGATTATCTGAACTAGAGCTTGCTAGTTCTGCTATTTCAAATAATGATTTTTGCAGCCGCTCGGCTCTGCGTCTTTCATACACTTCTTGCTTGAGCTTGTCATAGGCTTGGCTAAGCTCTTTAGTCCGTTGTTGTATTGCTTGCTCTAGCTGTTCTTGATGCTTAAGTCTTTCCATCACGCCAGCAATATGGTGACAAATAAAGGTCATTAACTCGACCTCGATATCGCCATAACTGACATTGGTATCATAGGTTTGTACTACCAGTACGGCAGTGACTATGCCTTCATGCTTGATAGGCACTCCAAGCCAAAGGTGACAAGGAGAACCTAAATTGACGATCTCCTGCGCTTCGACCAGCTCTTCAACCTTGGATTCATCGCATAGTAGGGTTTTTCCTGTGCGAAACACATAACCTGTTAATCCTTGTTGCAACAGCGTTGATAGGGATTGCTCGGGATAAAGCTGGGCAGGATGGGCATCTTTTTCATCGGCAAAGAAGGGAACCGAAATGGTGTTGGTATTGATATCGAGAGTCGCGATAAAAAAATTATCAGCAGAAATAAGCTTTTTTAGGTGGTGGTGAACCCCTAAATAGAATTCTTCAAGGGAAGGAACCTGAGTGGCAATATGGGATAATTCGAGTAACGCATTTTGAACGACTTCCGCCCGCTTGTACTTATGCGCCAAATATTTAAGGCGATTAAGTCTTTTTTTTAAGCGTTCAAGCTCAGGAGCTCGAGGTTGGGTAGTTTCATCTTCATCCCTAAACATGATACTCACTAATCAGTTCTGCGTTAATTGTTGCCAAACGTTATAATTAGCACGAAATACCGTAACATCCAAGTCATATTTTAACTGTGTTTTCGCTGAAAAAGCATGCTAATGTATCAAAACTTGAGCAGTCAGTAAAAAAAGTGCAAAACAGCTATAGACTCAAAGGCTATTTGTCCATACTATATGCGGCGCTAACCAAGGCGAGCGCCCATAGCTCAGCTGGATAGAGCGCACCCCTCCGGAGGGTGAGGCCGAAGGTTCGAATCCTTTTGGGCGCACCATCTCTCCGAATGAGTTGTGAGCTTGAGGTTAGCAGTAAAGTGAAATTCAGTGGTGATTGTAGCTCAGTTGGTAGAGTCCCGGATTGTGATTCCGGTTGTCGTGGGTTCGAGCCCCATCAGTCACCCCATTTCATTTAACATCTCGGTGATTAGCGCAGTCCGATAGCGCATCCAGATTTTTGGATAAGAGCGGACCAGAGGGTTTTACTCTCTTTAGCTAAAGTAAATTTCGGTGATTAGCGCAGTCCGGTAGCGCATCTGGTTTGGGACCAGAGGGTCAGAGGTTCGAATCCTCTATCACCGACCACATTCTTCGCATAACTAGCGCGTTTGAGTTTTCAAGCAAATAGTTAACAGTTACGGTGATTAGCGCAGTCCGGTAGCGCATCTGGTTTGGGACCAGAGGGTCAGAGGTTCGAATCCTCTATCACCGACCAATTACACTGAAGCCTCAGAATTTCGAAAGAAGTACTGAGGCTTTTTTGTATTTGTCTCTTGGTACTGTTTTGCTATTCGTATCTTGCTGGCTCGTTGTGATTGCATGACATGGTGCTGCGAGGATTCAAGGCCGTTAGCAACATCTCAAATAATTAAGGCTCCCGAAGGAGCCTTAATCAATGGTATTCGATTTAGTCGATATTTTCTGGCGGGACAATGAAGCCCTGATAGGCATCCGTTTTTAGCTCATTGAAGCGCTCTAGCTGAGCCTTTTCTTGAATTCCTGTCACTATCACCTGAATATCTAATCCTCTAGCTACATTGATAATCGCACGGCAGAGCTCGCTATTATGTGATGCTTCGTCATAGTAAGAGAAAGATTGGTCAAGTTTAACGTAACTTGGTCTTAGCTCTTGGAGGTAAGACATGGAGCCAAATTGTCTACCAAAATGGTCAATACCAAATTTAGCACCATTGTCCCTAATAATATTGCAAAGGCGAGTACAGGATTCTAAGTCGCTATAAACCCCTGCTTCAGGGATCTCAAAGCAAATCCGTTCAACCTGCTGAGCCGTGCGCAGGAAGTGATTAAGCCAGTCGTGGAACTGTGTATCACTAATACTTTGATGCGTTAAGTTTATCGCTAAAGGCTCGTAATGACGCTCAAGCAGTTTTTGCTCGTAGACAGTCTCAATGAGGCATTTATCGAGTAATGAGCCGAGTGACAGTAGCTCTATGTAAGGCATAAACTGGCCAGCATGAGCGAGCTTATCACCCAACTCGAGTTGGCAATAGAGCTCTCTTTGGCTCACGCCATCGCCATTACAAAATTGGATAGGTTGCCAACGGAACTTGAACTTTTTGTTGCTAATCGCGTGGCTAAGGTTGTCACGCCATTGTTCTCGGGTGAAAAGTTGTTGTTCAGTTGTCTCGAACCAATGGAAGGTTTTATTCTCTTTGAGCGCTTTTTGCAGAGCGTTGTCTGCTTGGGCAAGAATATCGGAGACCTTCATTTGGCCAATCCGTTCAGCCACCCCAATCGCAAAATTCTCATTGGGCTTACAACCTGCTTTTGATATTTCTTGATTGATTGTGCGGATCAGCGTTTGCAAATATTTGCTAATTTGATCATGTTCTACATCGGTTACAAGGAAGGCAAACTCAAATGCGGCAATACGCGCAACCACAGAGGGGGTGATCTCATTTAATTGCTGGACTAGTTTTTCGGCCAATAGGCGAATGGTTTCATCGCGAACCTGATAGCCATATTTACTGTGAACTTCTTCGAGCCAGTCTAACTTAGCTAAGAACAGGGCGCCGCTGCTCGGTTCGCTTAACCAGCCATTGAGACGGCTCACCACATATTGGCGATTAGGCAGTCCTGAGGCGGGGTCTGTGAGATTCTTTTTGCGTAAAGTACCTACCTCCTCATCGAGTGATTGGAAGAGCTGTTTTAGTTGAGCTGACATGCTATTGAACGCGGTAACGAGATCTTTGAGTTCTGTGGTTTTAGGCAAAGGCATATCTGGCCCAAACTGGCGAGCCGCAATCCTTTTAGCATGATCAGATAAAGCGTGTAGTGGTTTTAAAATCCAAGTTAATCCTAATCTTGCGGTAAAAATAGCGACTAAAAACAGCAACGAAAAGGCGATAATAGTATTGGACATGATGCGCCATAATTCATGGTAACCAAATCCTGGGTGCGCAGTGATTTCAAGCTGAGCTAGCTGTAACCATCCAGAGGTAATCGTGCTTTCTTTTTTGATGGTTTTAAATAGGTTCAAATTGATAAACCATTGAGGTACATCATCAATTTTAATAGGGTTAGCCCATTCTTGCTGTTTACCGTCAACCATCCACGTCAGTTTAATATTTTTATAATAGCCGCCTTCAAAAATAACGTTGACTAAGGTTTCTGCGGCTGCAGTATCACCCGCCTCAAGCGCGGGAGTTAGCATTAATCCAAGCGAGGTACTGGTATTGTTTAGATCCGATTCCATTTGCTTGGTCAAAAAGCTTTGAGTCTCAGTAAATTGCACATAGCCAAGACTTGCTACTACTAACAAGAATAGGCTAAAAAGCAGCGAATAAATCTGTCTAAACAGTGTCATCTTGGGTGCTACTCCAGTTTTAATTTGGGCTGTCTTAAGCGATCAACCCCTAACCTATGGTTTAGGTCATTCCATTTTTCGAGTCGTGTTGACGAGCCAGCTAAAACGCCTCGTCCCTGTTCTTTGTTAAGCCATAACTGTTTACCGTTAAAGCTGTATACGGGTATAAGATCTTTACGCTGAGTTGCGGGTTTGATGACATGATCAAGATTATCAAGCACTAAAGGGATGGAGGAAGGGGTATCATAGTAAGCTAATACCATATGATACTGATTAACACTGGTTGCTTTAACCATGGTGATCCGCATTTTATCCTCGGGCACACCTAATTGAAGCAGTGTAAAATACTTGGCGATTGAAAAATCCTCACAATCTCCACCATTGACTCCAATAAACTCCATTGGAGTGGCCCAATAGTTTGATTCTCCCCATAATTTTATATCATCAACGAAACGAAATAAGTTAAAAAAGTTATTAACTTTCAATAGCTTGTCTTTTTCGTCAACCGTGTTTGCCTCTGCTAATACTTTAAACCAAGCTCTTGCTCGCATTCCTGCTCGCTCACCATAGCGTTTTTCTAGCGTTGAGGTGATTTTTGCTTCATCGAGTGTTTGGGTCGGTGCCGCATACAGGCAACTAATCCCCAACGCAGACGCAATTAGGCTTGAGCGGCAGGCGCGAAAAAATGCATTTATATCCTTTGGCCTGCCGTTCATAACCTACTCTGTTAGCCCTTATTTGGTGTCATCGACGGAATAAATCGTCCACTTCATATCTGTAGCGGTGTCATCACCCGTCACTTCAGCGACGACTCGGCGATTACGAATTTCTGCTTCAGGTGTCTGTTCTAAAACGACTGGACGACTTGAGCCATATCCTATGGCGGTGAGTCGGCTTCTGTCGATACCAAAACGTTCGGCAAGAACGGCGGTAACGGCATCAGCACGTTCCTGTGATAATACCGAGTTTCTTTCATCTGTACCCGTACGACTTGTGTGTCCTTCAATGGTCACCTTCGTTGTGGGGTATTGACGTAAGAATATTGCGATCTCTTCAATTTGCGGGTAATAATCAGGTGCAATGTATGCTGAGTTATTGGGAAATAATACATTGATTTCCTTACGCTCATTAATTGATTTGATCTGACCACAGCCGTAGTTATCCGTGCCTGCACCTTTAACAGTATCGTTGCAGCGTTCACGGGCTTCAACTACTCCATCACTATCCTTATCGGAAAGATCGTATGCTTGAGTTGTTGTCATATCTTCAATATTGACTGTATCACGCATGGAACAACCTGCTAAAAGCGCCACGCTAAGGAATAGGATAGTGGTTTTCATTGGTTGGCTCCTCCTTCGTAGCTACGCTCTCCGCGCCATGCTTCCGGACGCGTCACTTTCAGTGAGTCGAGTAAGCGGCCTGTCGCGTTAAGCACGCGATATTTAGCAATGATTTCATCATATTCAGCTTGTAAGTAGTCCTTACGTGCTTCGAACAATTCATTCTCAGTATCAAGTAAGTCGAGTAAGCTGCGTTGACCAAGGTTAAATTGCTGCGCATAAGCGGACTGAGTATCTTTGGCTGCAATGACATGGTCACGAATGTATTGCTTTTGAGGTGCTAACATTTCGTACGCGTTCCAAGCTAGATTGACGCCCTCAACGACTTCTCTTTGAGCGCGTTGACGGATTTCTTTGGCTTCACCCAGCTTATAGGCTGATTCTTTTTCACGAGCGAGGTCTTTACCGCCAGCGAAGAGGTTATATCTTACTCGCACCATGGCGACGATGTCGTTGCTATAACCACCTACATTTTGGCTCGCTAATGCACTTACGCCATCTTCGCCACCCACATCATTGTTCCAGCTACCATTTAGCTCTAACGAAACTTGCGGGTAATAGTTGGCTTGGGCGGATGAACGCTCATTTTCAGCAGCACGAATATCGTTTGCTGCAGATTTAAGGATAGGATGATTTTTCTCTGCGTCAGCTAAGCTACTGTTTAAATCCTTTGGTAACATATCGGCATCTGGAACGGGTTGAATTAAGTCAACTGGGTCGGCAGACACAACTCGGATAAATTGCGCTTTAGCATCGAGCAAATTATTTCGAGCAGAAATCACATTCGCATTTGCCCTTGCAAGACGGCCTGATATTTGTGATAGATCGGCTGTTGAGCCTAGACCTGAATCAGTACGTTGCTTGATTTGATCATAAATTTCTTTATGGCTGTTAAGATTTTTTTCAGCCAGTTTCAACACTTCATCAGTACGAAGGTAGTTGAGATAGACTTTGCTGACATCCAATGCCATATCTTCAGCAGCAGCAAGTAAGGCCCACTGGTCTGCACTGGCTTCAAAGCTATAACGGTCAACTTCACTGCTGGTATAAAAACCATCAAAAAGCATTTGTTTTAGGCTAATACCAAACTCACCGCGGTTGAGTTCCGCGACGCCATTGCTATCAACATCGCCGACGTTTTTGCGTCGACGGGTTGATACGCTATCCGTCTGCTCGTAGCCATAGCCACCAGTGAGATCGACTGTTGGCATATAACCAGCAATTGCCTGATTTACTTGCTCTTCTCTCGCTTTGAATCGGTTAAACGCCACTCGTAGATCTGGGTTGGTATCGAGCGTGTGCGCAACCGCTTGCTCAAGCGTTTGGCTTTGAGCCGATAGTGGAAGCAAGATAGCTGACAGCAGAACCGCTATTTTTGAACATTGAAATTGTCGTCTTACTAAAGTCTTCATTGCAAACCTCCCGGTTTATAACAGGCTTAACGCTCTCTGAGCGCTGTGTCCTTAGCCCTTAAAATTGGATTTAAAATGTACTCAAGAATGGATCTTTGTCCGGTGATAACGTCAACGCTAGTTAACATCCCCGGTATAATTGGCATCTCTGTGCCATCGTCTTTTATCAAACTCGATTCTTCGGTTCTTACCTTTATAAGGTAGAAGCTATTTCCTTCTTCGTCCTGTGATGTATCGGCACTAATATGCTCTACTGTACCTTTAAGACCACCGTAACGGGTAAAGTCATAGGCAGTCACCTTAACTACTGCAGGTAAGCCTGTATGTAAAAACGCAATATCCTTAGGTAAGATCTTGGTTTCTATCAGTAACTGGTCTTCAGATGGCACGATTTCAACTATATCAACTCCGGGTTGAACCACGCCTCCTAAGGTGTTGATATGCACAGTCTTAATGGTGCCGTTTACAGGGGAAGTTATAATCGCTTTGCTAACCTTATCTTGGGCTCCCACCTGTGCTTCGTTCATTCTGGATAAACGGGTTTGTGTTTCGTTAAGTTGTGCACGAAGATCTGCAGCGTAAACAAATACCGCTTCACGGCGCTTTAATATTGCTTCATCTAATGCTGCTTTCAGTTTCGGCCTAAGCAGTCTCAATGAGTTTAATTCCCCCTGAGCATCGTTCACTGCGCGTTCGAGTTTAAGTAATTCAACTTCGGGCACAATCCCTTTTTTAGCCAGAGGCCTCGTAAGCTCTAACTCCCTAGAAATCAACTGCATACTGGTTGTTAAGGTCGTCGTTTTTGAGGCAAGGTCATCGATTTCTTGTTGCCTTTGTTGTATCTGACGAACCAGAATCTCCAGTTGGTTGCTCAGATTATCTAAGCGACCGTTATATTCTTCCTGTTGTCTTTTCACTAGGGCGGGTTCAGCCTCATGAATACTATCGGGAAATACTAAAGCTTTTTTGGTAATTTTAACTTGTTCACGCCAGTCAGAAGTCATATCTGAGATAAGAATGCTATCTAATTCTGCGCGCATTCGGATGGCATTGGTTTTTAAGCCAAAGACCTCTTGCTCTTGCTGGGCAAAATCGGAGCGAAAGCGGGTATCATCAATCCGTACAAGTGGCTGACCTTTAGTGACAATATCACCCTCTCTCACAAAGAGTTCTTGCATGATACCGCCGTCAAGACTTTGAATGACTTGAACTTGAGAAGAAGGGATAACTTTCCCTGAACCCGTTGTCACCTTATCCAGTTTGGCAAAACCTGCCCAAAGTAGAAAACACACAACCATGGCAGCTAACGCCCATATGATGAGCCTATGTCCACTTGGGGCATCTGTCATCATGGCACCGTAAACATCATCAACCATGTCTAAATCATTTGCCGTTAGATTTTTACTCATTGTCTGGAGCCTCCATTTACAAGGCCAAAATTGAGTTTTTCTAACACTTCAGCTTTAGGACCATCAGCAACAACATGTCCCCTTTCAAGCACAATAATACGGTCAACTAATTGTAATAAATGCATTTTGTGAGTGATTAATAGCAAGGTTCGATCCTTGCTGACATTTTGCATTGAGCGAATAAACTGTTGTTCTGCTCTCGCATCTAAACTGGCTGTAGGCTCATCCATTAGCAATACTGGCGGATCGTTGAGAGTCGCCCGAGCTAGGGCAACGGTTTGTCTTTGTCCACGACTAAGAGACATGCCACCTTCGCCGACTTGTTGATCTAGGCCTTCAGCCTCCAAATGGGTGAACTGACTGACACCTGAAAGCTGTACTGCACGGATAAGTTGATGCTCTGTCACTTGGCGAGTACCAAAGAGAATGTTATCTCTTATGGTACCGTGGAAGAGGGTGACGTCCTGCGGTAAGTAACCAAAGTTACGGCGCAGATCGCTAGGATGAATTTGTGCCGAATCGACCCCATCGTAACGTAGGCTACCGGTTGTGGGTTGGAACAGTCCAACGAGAAGTTTGGCTAAGGTACTTTTACCTGAACCATTACGACCGATAATTGCAACCCTTTCACCTGGGTTGATGGTTAATGAGAGCGGGTGAAGCACTGGCTTTTCTGAGCCGGGATAACTAAATCCAACATGGTCAGCATTAATTTTCCCGATTAAACGCTGCTTACTCACCAAGTGGCCTTTATTTTCAAACTCATCTTCCTGCACCATGAGCTCATTGAGTTGACGCAGTGCACTGGCTGTGTGGTTGGCGCGCGTCATCAGTCCTGCAAGTTGTGCCATTGGCGCTATTGCTCTACTCGATAACATCACCGCAGCGATGATCCCCCCCATAGATATAGCGTTATCAGACACACGATAAACGCCTAAAATCACCACACATACAACGGAAAATTGCACAATAAAGTTAGCGAAATTTGAGACTGAGTTAGACAGTTTTTTGGATCTTAATTGCCAGTTAGCGCTATGGCCGATCATTTGTTGCCAACTTTTTTGGACAATACCTTCTGCGCCGTTGGCTTTTATAGACTCTAACGCCGAAAGACTTTCTATCAAATGCCCATGTTTTAAGCTGGAAAACTTATTACCTTCTTCAATCGCCGCTTTTAATTTAGGTTGGGTATAAAGTGTAAAGCCGATAATGATCAAGCCTCCCACGACAGGGATCACGGCTAAATCACCTGCAACAATATAAATCACGATAAGGAAAAAGAGTGCGAAAGGAAGATCGACAAGTGTTGTTATCGTTGCTGAAGTTAAAATTTCCCGAATATTGTCAAATTCTCCCAGTTGTTTTGCCATACCACCAATGCTTGGGGAACGTTTTTCCAATGGAATACCAATTGCTTTGGCAAATAGCTTCGACGAGACAATGATATCAACTTTTTTCCCAGCCACATCAATTAGGTAGCTTCTAAGTTGCCGCATAACAAGGTCAAATAAATAGGCAATTGATGCGCCAATCGCTAATACCCAAAGGGAGTCAAAAGCTAAATTAGGTACGACTTTGTCGTACACATTCATAATAAACAGGGGAGAAACTAAGGCAAATATGTTGACCAACACCGAGGCGATTAACGCATCTCGATAAATGGGCGCGGAGTCTTTTAAGGTTTGAACTAACCAGTGGGTTTTATTATCGTGCAAATAGACATCAAACCCCATGTCGCCACGATATTCTTGTTTGACTAAGAACAAATAGCCGACATACAAAGTTTCAAGTGACTCAATGGTGAGTTTTTCTTCACCGCCCGTTTCTGGCAGTTGGATGATTGCTCTATCTGACTCGAGGTCTAATTCCCGCAGAATACAGGCTTTCTTGTCTTTTAATAATAAAATACAGGGTAGCAGTATCGGCGAGATCTCATTTAAACCCTTACGAGATAATTTTGCTGCTAACCCTGCACGAGATGCTGCTTGAGGAAGCAGGTCGGGTGTTAATACCGCTCCAGACAAAGGCAAGCCTGCCGCAAGTGATTCACTTGAGCATGGATTACCAAAATGTTCAGTCAGAAGCACTAAACAATCTAGCAGTGGGTCAACAATTACTCGCTGTGATGCGGATATCGTCCACTGCTCAACTTTTTCAGACGCTGTAACAGGCACCTAATTATCTATCCTTTGATTTTTTATTTACTTATCAGAAGTATCGGTCATGATGGCCTATATTTCTATAGGCCATCCGAACTGATTTTTTATTAAGGAATGATATTGTTGTGTGGATCGGTCAGTGGTGTCACTCCTTGAGGTGCATCAGGTGTTACTGGTGGCGCTGTATCAATAATGAGTGGGCCATTACCATTGCTTCCGAGCAATCCATTAATAATACCCGCATTATCCGTTGCACCAAATTGGCTATAGAGGTTAACCCCATCAAGCACAATGTGTTGATCGAACGTGCCATCCTTGTTTGCATCGATATCGATCACGGTTGAACCATTGTTTAAGCTAAAGCTTAGATAGCTTTCTAACGTATTCGCCGTTTCACCCTGGAGTAAGTCGCTTAGATCGAGCTTATCTTCACCGACCTTAAAGTCCATAATATGGTCAGTACCTTTGTCGGCATCAGCATAGCGCCATACGAAGGTGTCTGCGCCACTATCGCCACGTAGTACATCATCACCAAGGCCACCAATTAAGGTATCATTGCCTTCACCGCCGCGAAGCGCATCGTTATGGCTGCCGCCGTCAATATAATCATTTCCTGTATGACCATAGAGAATGTCAGAGCCGGATTGACCATAAATTCGGTCATCACCGCTGCCACCGTTCACAACATCAGCTCTTTGAGATGCAACATCATTGGCTAATAACAAGCCATCGTTATCAACGATGCTATTTGTACCGCTTAATGTGCCTGTCATTATATGGTGAGTTGATAGAGCATTCACTGATAACTCGAGTTGATCATCAGTTCCATAACCAATTGCACCAGTTTTGCCAGCGTATATAACGTCATCGCCCCTACCTGTTTCGATATGGTCGTTACCATCACCTCCACTTACAATTTGAGCATCAGTAGTGCTATAGCTCTTTTTGTTAGCTCCAGAAGAAACAATTTTTTGTTCACTGCTGTTTGTAATGATGCCACTTAAACCACCACCAAAAGTAACATTTAGACGATTGTGACTGGATGAGTTTTCACCATTTGTCACAACGATAGTATCATTCAAACTAGAACCTTGAGTTGTAAACGCATTGGCATCGACAAGGTTGACGCCATCAGCATTTACGGGGCTCACATTAATTTTTAGTGTTGCACTTGATCTATCTCCATCACCATCTTGCATAGTGTAGGTAAAGGTTTCTGTTGCACCAGAGGCTGGGATTAGATCTGCACTCGCAGTCAATTGATAGTGATAGGTTCCATCAGCATAAAGTATCAATGTGCCGTAAAGACCATTAATAGTTGTACCTACATGGCCCGATACGCCCGTATTTGTATGGTCACCATTAGCAACTCCAATGACTGTAACAGCAGTATCTGCACCAGTTGTATCATTGGTTAGTACATTGCCATCGGTATGCGGCAACGTATATCCATTACCCGCCACCATACGAACCACTAGTTGATAGCTAGTTGCATCATTTTCATTGGTATAAATCGAAGTAACTATATTGCCATTACTATCTTTAAAACCAATGACTTGCATTGTGTAAACTTGACCTTCGTAATTAAAGGTTACACTTGTTTGCCCTACAGTCACTATATCCCTAGGATCTGGACCATCGTTCGGCGTTTCATTATGGCTAAAGTTGAGTGTTAAAGTTACAGGTGTTGTAACACCATAGGCATCAGTCACATTAAAAGTGATTTGCATTGTTGCAGATGTGATAGATGTGCCTGAATCAATCGGGTAGTTATAGTGAGTGAAAGTACCAAGTACTATATCTTGGTTTAGTGATAATGAGCCATTTAGAGCGGCATCATTGTCAGCAAAACCATATCCCGATTGACTTCCATTATAGCTCGCAGGATCACCCCAGCGGACTTGATCTTTGCCGCTATCATTGTCAGGACCATCAAACTTCCTGACATCTGAGCCGCCGTTGATAGTTGTCCAATTTGCCACAATACCGGAGAAGTTAAAGGAGTCTAAAACTACTTCTAGTTGGTCAGTATCATTATGCGCAGTAGCAACATCATCATGGACGGTCGTTGTTATTGTCGTTGTCGCAAAATCGCCATCGGTGTCGATAGCCTTAACTTGGAAATTATCATTAAGCGTATCACTTCCTTGCGTAGAATGAGTTTGAGCATGGGTAAGAGTATAGGTGTATTGCAACTGACCATTGCTATAACCAGTAATGTAAAGCGTTCCATTAGCACCAGCAATAACAATTGGGGATGTTAATGATGCACTTAGTAGTGTTGCTAATGTTAAAGTTGAGGTTATGCCAACAGAGTTTGTAACTTCTATTCTATTTAACCCATCATTAGCCGTAATACTCATGCTGCCTTGAGCAGATGTTTGTCCTGTACTCGGATTACCGGTGCCATTTGCTAAAGCCGACTCATAAACATTTAATGGTCCAACCGTATTAATGATCGTCACTGGATCATCTGCGGGGGTGACCGTGATGGTCAGGGTCGCTATGGCACCGGTGTTGGTGGTGTACGTAATGACTGGAACTGCACCGTTCCAGTTGGCATTAGGTGTAAAGCTGTAGCTACCGTTGCTATTGAGCACTAAGGTGCCGCCTGTCAGCACGACGCTGCTGCCGGCGTTATGCACCACACTGCTGCCGGCGACGGTGAAGCTGACCACGCTGGTATTGCCCGCTTCATCGTTAGTTAACACGTTGCCGCTGGCGACGGTGTCCTCAACGACAGTTTTGCTGTCATTGGCCGCATCGGTGTTGTCTGGTGTGACCGTGATGGTCAGGGTCGCTATGGCACCGGTGTTGGTGGTGTACGTAATGACTGGAACTGCACCGTTCCAGTTGGCATTAGGTGTAAAGCTGTAGCTACCGTTGCTATTGAGCACTAAGGTGCCGCCTGTCAGCACGAACG